>NZ_AMJN01000004.1:0-1072 GCF_000302435.1 Acinetobacter sp. TG2027
TTATAAAGCTTTGAATTAAAGTAATCCGTAATTTCTTTACCTTCGGTTTGAATTTTTTCCTCATTTAAAGGTAAAAAATCTAATTCAGATTTCAAGCCCATATACTCTGGAATAAATTTCTTTATAGGCGGAGGTGGTTTAGGTCCACCTTCTGTAATTTTTTCGATAAATCCAGCTAACCATAAAATATACTCACCTTCTGAATTATGAGGAGGAATCAAACTCACATCTATTTTTACTTTACATTCATCTAATGGTCTACTGAACAATTCAACAAAATCAATAAAATTATATTTTAATTTAAATTCTGTTCCCTCAATTTCTCTGCGTATACATATCATAAGTAAGTTCATATTTTCAATACAGTCATGTGAAAACAATTCCTCATCTTTAATTTTGTTATAAATATTTTCCGCAAACATGAGATACTGTGGCATTTCAGCAGCTCCTCATTTTTATAAAGTATTTTTCTTAAGGTAGTCCTATTATAACAATGTTGCAACAAGAAATTTTCCATTTTTAGTTTAAGGAAATTTTAAAAATTATAAAAACGATTATATTCAATAAATTAGTACGAATAAAAGCTATGGAAGTTTGATTTTTCTATTGAGCTTTAAAATGGATTATTGTGTTTAAATTATCAATTTAAAAAGCTTGCCTAGTAGGCAAGCTCCCCCTTTTTTGATATTTGCGCTGATCAATAAGGTTAGTGTTACTTAAAGCAACACACTGATAATACTGAAATATTTAAAAATAAAAAAGCCCACTTCCTATTTTTATTCAGAAATGGGCTTAGCGAAAAAAAACGCTTAGACCTGAAATAGGAAATATCTATTCGGAAATATCTCCAACTTCATATTGGCATAATATTTAAGCACTAGCAATAGGGACTGAATTAAAAATATCAAATATTCATATTTAAATAGATAAAGATTTCTTTTTTTGAATGGTTTTATTTTTAGCCTACATAATTTTTTTACTTATCAAGAGTTATAAAGAATATGTGCCCATCAATAGGTAATACTTAATAAGGTCTTATGTGTAGTAACCATTAGGCTCTAGAGAGTAAGAA
>NZ_AMJN01000005.1:0-254231 GCF_000302435.1 Acinetobacter sp. TG2027
TCCTCTGAAGGATAAATGAAAATTAAGTACTTACACAAAATTTAGAACAGTCCCGTCATTATCCCTTTAAGAATAAACTTCATTCAGCAGTCATATTCTGAATAACCGTCACCACATCAAGTACGGTTCTCACATTTTTAAAGTCTTCAGGCTTTACTTGCTTGCCTGTTAACTCTTTAATTTTTACAACTAAATCGACCGCATCAATACTGTCTACATCAAGATCAGAATAAAGGTTCGAATCGAGTTGAACAGTCTCCGGTTCAATTTCAAACAAATCTTCCATCCATTCGCGGAGTTTAGTTAGTACTTGCTCTTGAGATAACATCATCACGCTCCTTATGACTTCTGTTGTGCTTCAACTAAAGCAACCAAGCTCTGGATTGACTTAAAATGCTGTTTGGTTTCATCCGACTCTGCATTTAAATGAATGTTGTAACGCTTTTTCAAAGCCAGTCCCAACTCAAGTGCATCAATCGAGTCTAATCCTAAACCTTCTCCAAATAATGGAGCTTCTGTATCAATATCGGCAATAGTAATATCTTCTAGTGCTAGAACATCAATAATCATTTGCTTTAGTTCATCAGCAAGATTGCTCATTTCAAGATAACTCTTCTTCAAAAATTTTATAAAAACTACGACTTAACTGACGAACTTGTTTAGGTCCTACTGTTAAATCATCTAACAGATCTGATACTTGCACAGCATCTAATACCTTGACCTCGATATGAAATGGTTGAGATGGTACGTGGTACCATTTTTCATTTTTGGTTAAAGTTGATGGTGTACAAGTAATAATTACTGGGCGAATTGGTACATTTGCACGAATGGCAATATTGGCTGCGCCTCGCTGAAACTCGTTTAGGGCCATCCCTTTTTCAGTGCGCGTTCCTTCCGGAAAAATTAAAAGAGAAGCCGCATTATTTTCTTTTAGACGCTTTACACAGTCTTCAACAAACTGCTGAGAACCTGCATTTAAAATATAGCCTGCGCTTTGTACGGGTCCTTTGGTAAATGGGTTCGACCAAAGAGACTGCTTCACGACACAATTAGCCTGCTGCATCATACCAATTAGTACTACAACATCAATCAAAGTCGGATGATTGGCAATCACCAGCTCTTGGCGACTATTTTGTAGTTTTTCCAGCCCCTCTACCGAATAAGTCATGATGCCGAGTTTGACCATCATGTCGGTAAAGCCTTTAAAACTATGTTTAATCACATTTTGCGCACGTTGCTGTCGCTTTTGCGGATCAGAAGTGGTTGTATTGAGTACGGGGGCAATCACTGAGGCAATTGCCATACCACCCAGCCCAAAACTGGCAAAACTAAAGCCAGTAGCAGCCACACGCCAGCAATAATTACTTTTTTGCTTGAGATTTTTAAGATTTAGCATTTGTTCCACCCAAATGCAGATGTTAACTGGTCAGCATCCTGCCAAAAATGAGCAAAAGCAGGAGCATCTGCTTCATCTCTATGCGTCCACGCAGTAATTTGTAAATTAGGTTGCTCTAGAGTAACGACAGCAGCCATCGCATAGGCAGGAAAATTGATTGCCTCAGCATAAATATTAGGTAATGGCTCATCATAAGCGACGACTAAGACCCGCTTAATCTTAGGCATTGACTTTAAAAGTGCATAAGCCTCAATCAAACCTTCAGTCCATGAACAGCTTAAGCTGGTAGAGGGAGTATCATCCTGACATAAAATTGAATAGAGGCCAGAAACTGCATTATGAACGGACGTTGAAAATTGTGTTGGCGATGGGGTTTGATCATTTAAAACATCTTGCAAGATATTTAACGTTTTGGCCTCATCACCATATTTTGATACCCAAACAATATAATCGGCCTTATTACTTTCTAATGCACCGATCGCACTATTTAAAGCAAGTTTAGCCAATGGTGATAAACGTCTACGCTGCATAGCTGGGATGCAGTCGAGAGCCGCATAGGAAGGCTGAGCATGTGTAAATATAAGCTGAGCAAGATGTAATGTTACCATGCTAAAAAATGAACCCTAAGCCGCGTTATTCTGTCGAAATATAAATTATTTTATAAAGATGCTGATTATAGCATTCGTTATAAAATTTACAAAAAATTACGTTTATCACTCACACTTTTTCATAACTCTTCGGAGTAGCTCATTTATTTGCAAAAAAAACCCAAAGAAAACTTTGGGTTTTTGAACAGTAAAAAACTTAACGGTTAAATTTTTTCTCTGCTTTCTTAAATTTCTGAATATAACGACGGCGACGTGCAGCAGTACGTTCATCAACCTGACTCTTACGACCTTCAAATGGGTTTTCAGAAGTTTTAAAGTCAATACGAACTGGCGTACCTTCGAGTTTATACACTTTACGGAACACGTTTTCTAAATAACGACGATAATCAGCAGGTGTCTTATCAACCTTATTACCATGGATGACGATAGTCGGTGGGTTCTGTCCACCCATATGTGCATAACGCATTTTAATACGACGACCGCTAATCATTGGTGGCTGATGAGCTTCTGTCGCATCACTCAAAATTTGAGTCAATTTAGCTGGTGATACTTTTAAATTCGCAGACTCATAAGCACGGTGGATAGAAGGATATAAATCACCTACCCCAGTTCCATGTAAAGCAGAAATTAAATGGATTTTTGCCCATGGAATAAAGTCAAAACGACGTTCAACATCAAGCTTACATTGCTTGCGGTCGTATTCAGACATGTTATCCCATTTGTTGATGGCAATAACCATGGCACGACCAGCTTCAAGCGCATAGCCAATTAAATGCAAGTCTTGCTCAACAATACCTTCACGCGCATCGACTACAACCACTACAACATGTGCATCTTTCATGGCTTGCAAAGTTTTAACAATTGAGAACTTCTCAATCATTTCATCAACTTTACCTTTACGACGCACACCTGCTGTATCAATTAAGGTGTATTTACGGCCTTCACGCTCAAAAGGAATGTAAATAGAGTCACGCGTTGTACCTGGTTGGTCAAATGCCACCACACGGTCTTCACCCAGCAAACGGTTGACCAATGTTGACTTACCAACGTTAGGACGACCAATAATTGCTAAACGTAAGCCAGTATCTTTGTCATGTTCTTCAGGGTTTTCATCTTCTGGAACTTCTGCAAGTACATCTTCCAGCATTTGCTGTACGCCACGACCATGGCTAGCGGCAACTTGTAATGGTTCACCCATACCAAGTTTGTAGAACTCAACCAAAGCTGCTTCAGCATGAACACCATCTACCTTGTTCGCAACAAGATAAATTTTCTTGCCTAAAGTACGTAGTTCACGAGCAATTTGCTCATCAGAAGCTAACAATCCCGCACGAGCGTCAACCACAAAAATAATAATATCTGCTTCATTGATCGCTGTTTTTGACTGCTCGGCCATGTAGTTATCGATACCGCCTTCACTCTCACCGATACCACCAGTATCAACAACAATGAAAGACTTATTTTGATAAGTCGCATCACCATATTTACGGTCACGAGTCAGACCTGCGAAGTCGGCTACAAGTGCATCACGACTCTTGGTAATCTGGTTAAATAACGTTGATTTTCCGACATTCGGACGACCAATGAGCGCAATAACGGGTTTCATACAATAACCTTAATTCAAGACCAGCCATATCTCATGGCATGAGCATTAGAAACAATACAGGAGATATATTTTAAGGTCAGATATGACCATAATAAAAGACGGGGCTTTGAACTGATTTAATTCAAACACCCCGATATTTTTTTAACAGCGTAATTTGTTAAGCGGCTATTTTAGCACAAGCAAACGAAATTAACGATTCTGCCAAATACTTAAATCGCCTTTTCTGGTCGAAACAAAAAGTTGGTTCTCAATAACACGTAATGTATTGACCTCACCACTTGTTTTTGAACGACCAATCAACTTACCTGTTGCAGGATCAACAAGATGTAATACGCCATCTAAATCACCAACAATAAGGTCCGATCCCAACACAACAGGGTTACTTAAATGACGGTTTAATAAACTATCATTTTGCCAAACTTGTTCGCCTGTCGTTAAATCATAAGCAGTTAACTTACCATCAGTTGATGAAACCAATACTTTATTGTCATAAACTTCTGGACGCTTCGTACTGCTTGAGTCTTCACTCCAAACTACACGTTGCGAAGCTAGATCAGTTACAGTCACTTGCCCTTGGAAACTTGTAGTTACCATAAACTGTCCAGCAACAGTAGGATCACCATCGATATCAATCAAACGTTGAATATCAGAACGACCTTCACTTACCGCAACACGGCGTTGGAAACGTGGAATACCACTAATCGTATCAATTGCATAAACATACGCATTCGCAGATGCGATTAATACAGTACGCGGGTCAAGACTCACTGGTGATGCTTGACCACGTAAACTAAATTGGACATTTGGCAATTTATAAGCCCAAACTTGCTGGCCTGAAGCAGCATCATGCGCAAATACAGTACCGTCGTTTGCAATGGTAATAACGCGTCCAGACTGAACTAAAGAAGGACTTAATAGTGCACCAGATAACTGCGCAGTCCACTTTTGTTCACCTGTTGCCTGATCTAAAGCAAAAAGTTGACCTTTACTATTACCAACAACAACAATTCCTTCAGCAGCTTCAACACCAGAGCTCAAGCCTAATTTGCTGACTTTTTTCTCCCAAAGACGCTGCTTACCACGATATGCAGCGACTTCACCTTTTGGGTCAAGCGTAAAGACCACGCCCTCACTTGCATCAAGCTGCAAACGTAACGGATCTGCCTTATCAGTAGAAGAAACACTGCGCGAAAACACGGGTACTAGAGTCTTTTTCGACTCAGTCAATTTCGGTAGTGGATTTGGTTTTGCTTCTTTTACTTTGTTGCTAGAACATCCCACCAGTACAGCTGATGCGATTGCAATTGCCAAAGGCAGTTTGAATTTCTGATTCATTAAGACTCTTCCACCTGTGTTTCCAAAATTGGGCGCTCAATCTGTGGATCTTCAACTAAAACGCCAACACTTTCGAGTTTAATTTGTAAAATTTGTCGTTCTTGTTTACGTTCCAGTAACGAATCCCATGCTGCCTGATACGCTTTTTTAGCAGAATCAATATCTTTCTTGGCAACAAAGATATCACCACGTAACTCTTCTACTGTTGCTTTAAATGCAGGATCAACGTTACCAGACAAGGTTTTTAGTGCTTCATCATATTTGTTTTGCGCCAATTGTGCATCTGCTAAACGCAATTTTACAACCTGAATCAAACCTTCATCTTTTACTTTTGAATTTTCGACTTTCTTCAATGCTTTTTCAGCAGCAGCATAGTCTTGTTTTTCATAGGCTAATTTTGCTAATACAAACTGAGTCTGTATCGCCTGAACAGAATCGATATCATCTTTTACGATTTTATCTGCCGATGCAGTGATCGAAGTTAAAGCATTAGGATTATCAGCACTTGCATTTGCCTCATCCATTAACTGCTGTACTTTTGCAGTTTCTGTCTGGCTGCTCGCAAGATTTCTTTTTTGCCAATATTCCCACCCAAAAAAGGCAATCAATGCAATGAGAATCCCGCTAATCATGGCAGAACCATATTTTTTGGCGAACGACTTTAAGCTGTCGAATTGTTCTTCATCACTTACACTCATGTGATTGTCCTTTTCCAGATGTTTCAGTTTATTTTGTAAATTTTTCGATTAAGAATGGTACAAGCTCAGCCAGCGCAACTTGTGACTGCTCAGCTGTTGCTAACTCTTTGATAGCAAGCTGCTGTGCTTCCCATTCACGCTCACCTAAAATCATGGCGTAAACAGCCCCAGCCTGATCAGCTTTTTTCATCTGACTCTTCATACTGCCTTGTGAACCTGTTTTGATTCGAATACTGCTATTTGCAGCTTCTAACTGGTCACGTAATTGCTCCGCTAAAATCAAAGCTTTAGTTTGATAAGCAGGTTCTGCAACCAAGAATACTTCACAATCACGAATAACTTGAGCTTGTTCAACCTGCTCAAGTAGAAGCAATAAACGCTCCATACCCATCGCAAAACCAACAGCAGGTACAGATTGATCGGCCTTACCTTTTAGCTGACCAACTAAACCGTCGTAGCGACCGCCAGCACATACAGTACCTTGCGAACCAAGTGCAGTTGTTGTCCATTCAAAAACGGTTTTATTGTAGTAATCCAGACCACGCACCAATTTTTGATTAATGACAAATTGGATGCCAGCAGCTGTCAAATAATCTTGTAACTGCTTAAAATGATCCAAACTTTCTTCTTTCAAGAAGTCATGTAATTTTGGCGCATTTTCTAAAATTTTCTGAGTAGATTCAATTTTAGAATCCAAAATACGTAATGGATTCGTTGTTAAACGACGCTGTGAGTCTTCATCCAACGCATCTTTATGCTCGTTTAAAAATGCAACTAAAGCATTACGATACTCTGTACGCTCATCAGTTTCGCCCAAAGTATTTAACTCAAGCTGAACCTTATCAGCAACGCCCATTCGTTTCCATAAACGAGCGGTCAACATAATCAATTCAGCATCAATATCAGGAGTCGCAACACCGAAAGTTTCCACGCCAAACTGGTGGAACTGACGGTAACGCCCTTTTTGTGGTTTCTCATAACGGAACATAGGTCCCATATACCACACGCGTGGCGTAGCACCGCGCAACAAATTATGTTCAACCAAAGCACGAACACAACCTGCTGTACCCTCTGGACGTAAGGTTAATGACTCTGGTGGATTACCTTTGTCGAAAAAGGTATACATTTCTTTTTCAACAATATCGGTAGCATCACCAATAGCACGTTTAAACAAGCCCGTTTGTTCAACGATCGGCAAACGAATTTGTTGATATCCATAAGCATCCATTAAAGATGCTAAATGTTGCTCGAGACGTCTCCACGCTACTGTTTGCGTTGGTAAGATGTCATTAAAACCTTTGATTGCGACGATTGAACTCATGATGAACTACGAATAATTTCTTTAGATTTAGCTTCTTCAAGCTCTTGGACACGTTGACGAACCATAGTTTCGATTTCATCAACCAATTGATCGGTATCGATTAAATGGCTTTTTTCACCATTACGATAAACCAATGAGCGAGGCGCAGCCCCAACAACCCCGATGTCAGCTTCTTTTGCTTCACCTGGGCCATTTACTTTACAACCAATTACCGACACATCCATTGGAGTACGAATATCTTCTAAACGCTCTTCCAATGCTTGCATTACCTGAATAACATTAAATTCTTGGCGAGAGCAACTTGGGCAAGCAATAAAGTTAATCCCGTTAGAGCGAAGCCCAAGTGATTTTAAGATATCAAAACCAATCTTGATTTCATCTTCTGGTTCGGCGGCAAGCGAAATACGCATCGTATCGCCAATACCTTCTATCAACAATCCACCAAGGGCAATCGCCGACTTCACGGTACCTGTACGGTAAATACCAGCTTCAGTTACGCCTAAATGTAATGGATTATCAATTTGCTGAGAAAGCAAGCGGTAAGCATCCATGGTTAAAAACACATTTGAGGCTTTTACGCTAACTTTAAACTCATGGAAATCAAGGCGGTCTAAAATATCAATGTGACGTAAAGCCGATTCAAGCAACGCCTGACCTGTAGGCTCGCCATATTTCTTTTGTAAATCTTTTTCTAGAGAACCCGCATTGACCCCAATACGCATAGAAATGCCATGATGACGCGCCGCAGCAACGACTTCACGCACTTTCTGATCTGAGCCGATATTACCCGGGTTAATACGTAAACAGTCTGCACCATAGTCTGCAACTGCCAGAGCAATTCTATGGTCAAAGTGAATATCAGCCACTAATGGAACTGAAACACGTTTACGGATCGCACCAAATGCCTCAGCAGCCTCCATAGATGGGACCGAAACACGCATAATATCAGCACCTGCATCAACACAACGCTCGATTTGAGCAACGGTTGCATCGACATCGCAAGTTTCGGTATTTGTCATACTTTGCACACTAATAGGTGCATCGCCACCGACATACACCGAACCAACACGGATTTTACGTGTTGGTCGACGTTTAATTGGGTTCTCTATCATTGTATCGCTCAACTCATGGTATTAGCGGGATAAACGGAATTCTGCTTTACCGTTTACCGTATATGGAGACAATGAAATCTGTTCTTGGTTTAGACTTAATGACACAGCGGTTGCATCATCAAGACGAATCTGGAATGGAGACTCACCATTTAAGTTTAGAGTTGATGACTGACGACCTGTCGCCAAAACTTTACCTGTTGCATCAACAATATGAACAGAAGTTGGTCGGTTAAAGTTTAACACCAATTGGTCACCCACTGTTGAGGTGGTAGCCCCTTGCATAGGTAAAACTTCAACATTCGATTGATTTACTTTAGGTAAATCAGCATCTTCTTTCTTTGAAGTCCATTTTTGGACACCCATAACAAGCAATGACACAACAGCAAGAATTACAACAGCAAGAAATATGCGTTTTAACCATTTCTTATTACGATCACTATTAGAACCCGGGAGTTTACCCATGATTTTAATTGGCGAATTATTTAAGGCATGATTTGGTAACAGCCCAGTATCATTTGCATAAATCTCATCGAAACGCTGAATTATTGCCGTCGCGTCCGTATTTAAATATTTTGCATATGAACGGTAATAACCCTTAATGAAAGTCGCTTCCGGCAATGATTTATAGTCATCTTGCTCTAAAGCGGTCAAGGTCTTAACCGGCATATTTAAATCTGAAGAAACTTGCCCTAACTCTTTATTCTGAGCAACTCGAATTTGACGTAAATACTCGCCAGGACGTTGAATATTTCCTAAAGCAGAAGTCGGTAAGCTTGAGCCAGTTGGCTGCTGTGAATTAGGATTTATTTCCATACGGCCTCAGTACTATACTGTAATTGCAAATAACGTTGATATTCTGGACTTTCCGGGAACAAAGCACGTAACTGGTTTACTAACACTTGCATTCCCATTTTATCCGTATTGGCTCGAGCCACTCTTACACCAATCCAAAGTGCTCTTGCACCCTGATTTTTCTGCCCCACTGTACGAACATATTGCTCATACATTTGTGTAGCAGCCGGAATCTGCTGCTGCAAATAAAAAATTTCCGCTAACTCTAACATTGAAATATAAGAGTCGCGGTTAGCAAGGAGTGCTTGTTTGAATGTTTTTTCAGCATTCGCAACATCACCCAATTTTAAATAAATACGCCCCAGATTTTCTAATGCCTGATAGCGTTGGTCATAACCTAATGTTGCGCCAGCAATACGAAATTGCTCAACCGCATCATTATAACGCTCCATTTGATATAAATAAGTACCATAATTATTATGTGCTTGAGCATTATCCGGTTCAGATGAAATTGCTCTTTTAAAATAATGTTCTGCTTTTTCTAAATTGGGCTTGCTACCTTCTTGCTGTAGCAAAATACCCATCATCATATTTGCAGTAGCATCGCGGCTATCTACACTTAAAGCTTGATCAAGAGCACGCTTTGCTGAGTCCAAGTCACCCGAACGAATATGTTCAGCAGCAAGTTGTGTACGCACTTTTACCGCTTTCTCTGGGTCTTTTTTTTGCGTATGCGTTGTCTGGCAACCACTTACCAGAAATGCAACTGCAATCCCCATACATAAAACCGTTTTTAACTTTGGAATACTCAAAGCCTGCCCTCAATTTATCCTTGTGTACGCAAAATCTCTTGACGCTGTGTGACTTTTTTCTGCCACTGTTCAGCACGACGGGTTCTGTCAGCCACTTGACCTACTAACTGCCCACATGCAGCGTCAATATCATCACCACGTGTTTGACGAATCGTACACACAAATCCAGCATCAGACAAAGTTTTTTGGAACGAGATAATACGATTTCGGCTTGAGCGACCATATGGCGCATGCGGGAACGGGTTAAACGGAATCAAGTTAATTTTACTTGGTAAATTTTTTAATAATTTAATCATTTGCTGTGCATGTTCAGGCTGATCATTTACGCCTTCTAACATCACATATTCAATAGTCACATGTTTACGCGTACTTTCATTACCATCTTTGGCAATATAACGCTGACATGCTGCAATTAACTGAGCCAATGGATATTTTTTATTAATAGGTACTAATTCGTTACGTAATTCATCGTTTGGCGCATGTAAAGAAATGGCTAAAGCCACATCAATGTCTTTCGCAAGCTGATCAATTTTTGGTACAACACCTGATGTCGATAAAGTCACACGACGTTTCGACATGCCATAAGCAAAGTCATCAAGCATAATCTGCATTGAGCTTAATACGGCATCATAGTTGAGCAATGGCTCACCCATGCCCATCATCACAACATTGGTCACTGAACGTTCGCGCTCAGCAACAGGCACTTCTTCCATATAAGAATAGTTTGCCATCCAGAGTTGCCCAATAATTTCATCTGGCGTTAAATCACGTTGGAAACCTTGTTTACCTGTTGAACAAAATGAGCAATCTAATGCGCAGCCCACTTGAGAGGAAATACAAAGCGTTTTACGTAACCCAGTTTTATCTTCGGCAGGAATTAATACAGTTTCAACTAAAGAACCTGCACCCTCACCTACGCGAAACACCCACTTACGTGTACCATCTTTTGAGTAATGACGGTGAACCACTTCAGGTGCTTTAATTTCACAAATCTGTTCAAGCTTCGCACGTAATTTGCCTGAAATATTGGTCATTTCAGCAAAGTCAGTAACAAAGTATTGATGTATCCATTTCATGACCTGTCCGGCACGAAACTTCTTCTCACCAATATCTTCAAAGAATTTTTCTAACTCAGGACGAGACATGCCGAGTAAATTCACTTTATTTTCGGCAGCAGGGATTACCGGCGTGGACGAAGATTGCTGCTGTCCATCAAGATTTTCAGATGAAACGACCACTGCAGAACTCATGTGTATTTACCTAAACCATGTCAAAAAACTGAAGATATTGTTCAAGAATCAAACAATATTCTCTTAAGAGAATAAAAAAACCAGATAAGTAGTATACCACTTATCTGGTTTGAATGCTTTCGATTAACGAGTGCGTGGGCAGATCTCGTTGTCAGCAAAGAAGTAAGCAATTTCACGCTCTGCAGAAGCAACTGAGTCAGAACCGTGAGCAGCGTTTTCGTCGATGCTTACAGCGAAGTCAGCACGAATCGTACCAGGAGCAGCTTCTTTAGGGTTTGTAGCACCTAAGATTTCACGGTGTGCAAGAACTGCGTTTTCACCTTCAAGAACAGATACTACAACTGGACCAGAAGTCATGAATGCAACTAAGTCACCAAAGAAACCACGTTCTTTATGCTCAGCATAGAAACCTTCAGCATCAGCTTGAGAAAGGTGTTTCATTTTAGTCGCAACAATTTTTAAACCCGCTTTTTCAAAACGAGCAAAAATTTCACCGATGTGGTTTTTAGACACTGCATCAGGTTTTACGATAGACAAAGTACGTTCAATAGCCATGAGTGGCTCCTTTATTTTAAGATTTAAACTTTAAAAAATTTGCCGCATTATACCGATGTCATAGGCAATAATCAGCTTTGAATGTGTAAAAGTTGCGATTTTTTCTACTGTTTTTAGCGAACTTCGTCTATCCAGGCCATCTGAATGCCTTCTAGCAATCCTTCTGTCGATTTATTTGGGTCATCACTGAAGTCTGGCAATGCGCACACCCATGCATGTAAATCGGTAAAACGGATCCATTGCGGATCAACTTCTGGATGTGCTTCTGACAATTCAATGGCAATATCAATCGTATCTGTCCAACGTAAGCCCATAGCGGCTCCTATCTGTTTAATCTGCTAAATCACGAACTGTGTACTTTAGCAAATCCACAAACCTAATCGATAGCTTAAGCTGATAAAAATTACCGATGCTTATAAAGCGATGTTCAATAATGGCGCCACAAAAATAATCGTAGCCGCGACCGCTGCACCAATTAGCGCACCAACAATCACATCACTTGGGTAATGAAGACCCAGTACCATACGAGACAAAGCGACAAGCACCATAAATGGGAACATGGCAGCAAGCAAAACTGGCTGGATGTAACCCAATACAATTGTCACCATGACCGCATGAAGCGTGTGACCTGATGGAAAACTAAAGTGATCAAGTGGTCTTTCACCAAGAACAATCACCTGATGCACCTGATAAGGACGTGGTCGCGTTGTTTTGTGTTTTAAAAATTTATAGATTGCTGTGCCAACAGAACCACCTAATAACAAGTAGATGATTTGCAAGCTATAGTTAATGCCTTGCATACCCCACACGATTGCCAACATTAGATACCAAAATGGACCATCACCAACACGACTGATAATTTTGAAAAAAAGGGCAACACGCTGTGAGTGAGAGAAATTGTTCAGATATAAACAGCCTCTCAAATCTAAATCGAGTATTTTTATTTTTGCATTCTTAAATTTCATGGTCATTCTCCTATCTTAGGATACTTAGGTGAAGTCCAACGAGGGCTCCTTCACTACCTGATAAAATGCCTGCTCCAATTGCTGAACCGGAAGTTGCCAACCGCTTTGCTGTACTTTATGACAGGCTTGTACGCCCATTTCTCTAAGTTGTTGTAATGAAGGAAGCTGATAAATTTGTTGTATAAAGTGGTTTTTTTGTCCAAGTGGGCTTAACCAGCCATTCACACCATGTGTTAAGTATTGATGTGCACATGCATAATCATACGCTATAACTGGTAAACCGCTTGCCATTGCCTCTAAAACTACGTTACCAAACGTTTCAACTTGACTCGCAAATACGAATACATCTGCACTCGCATAGGCAGCTGCCAAATCTTGACCTCTCAGACTTCCAGTAAAGATAACACCCTTCGCTTCAGGTAGTGACTTTAAACGAGCAAAATCTGGGCCATCTCCTACAATTACTAATTTAGTTTTATTTGGCTGAATAGTTTGCAGGTTCGCATAACTTTCAATGAGAACTTGTACTTCTTTTTCGGGAGACAAACGCCCCACATAAAGCATAACGCGTGTATTCTCATCAGCATCCCATTGTTTTCGCAAATTTTCAGAGCGATGCTTCGGTGAAAATCTGGTTGTATCTACGCCACGCCCAACGACAACCAGTGGACAAGTAATACCAAAACCGCGTAATGCTTCTTGAGTATCTTTACTCGGCACACAAGTTACTTGAGTGTTATTGTGAAACCAGCACAGGTATTTTTGAATCGGTTTGACTAAAAAAGCCAAATCGAAGAAACGACTAAAGTCTTGAAATGGCGAATGAAAGCCACTCGAAACAGGAATAGCTTTTGCCTTAGCAGCCTGCATGGCGGTTAAACCTAACGGCCCTTCAGTCACGATGTGCACGACATCTGGCACAAACTTTTCAAAAGCTTTCGATACTTTTAAATATTGTGGCCAACCAAATTGTAAAGTTGGATATTTTGGAATTGCCTGCGACATAACCAAACATTCTTGCTCTGGTGTAAAGTCATGGCATTTTGCTTTTTGCTCTGGGCGAATCAGTAAAATCTTATGCCCCTGTTTTTGTAAACCTTGGCATAACTGTAATAATGATAGTGCCACACCATTGATTTCGGGTGGCCAAGTTTCCGTCACAATCGCAATTTTTAAACGTGGGCGCACCAAATCATGCAATGAATGTGCATTAGATAGCTGCTGCTTTTGTTTAAAAAAGAATTGGAAGCTTTCAGGAAGTTGCTGTTGTTTTAATAGTGCTGTCGCATATGAACTTTGCATAGCGCCATCCATCAATGTATTTATTTTCATGCTTAAAGATTAAGCAGTTTTTTTGACATTTTGATGATAAATGCATGACAGTTTACTGACATGAAAAATAAAAAAAGCACACTGATGACAGCATGCTTTTTCTTAAATTCTAGTAACTCTTAGCGATTTTGCAATTTTGCATAATCCATGAGTACATTAGCAGCTTCAGTCACAAAAGTTTCTTCTTCAGGTAACGCTGGACGTTGCGATGCTTTCATTTTAGCGCGAGATTCAGCTAGAGCATCTAATGATGCTTGATAGCTTTCCCAGTTTGCAAAAGGCTTTTGACCCGTTGCAGCACGGCGTTCATTCTCTGCATCTAAAGTTTGTTTCTCTAAACCAAGTAATTCAGCACGGCGCTTATCAATATCAAGTACTACTTGTTTTTGATCACTCGTCACCTTAGCAATCGCAGTACGTTTATTTAGATATTTAAACTGAGCATCATTGCCAACACGTTGTTCAGAAAATTGAGACAACTTTGTCACATAAGGTTGAACAGAACCTTCGCGCTTAAATGGTGCAGTAGGAATTGTGTCCCACTTCAACGCATTTTTCGATTTACGTTCACCAAACTCTTCGTTATAGATATCGACGAGTTTAATGTCTGGCACTACACCTTTATTTTGTGTACTACCACCAGTAATACGATAGAACTTACGCTGAGTTAAAGTCGCTTGACCATATGCCAGAGTATCAAGTTGTACCTGAGCTGTACCCTTACCAGTGGTTGTACTACCAATAATAATACCGCGCTCATAATCTTGAATTGCAGCTGAGTAAATCTCACTTGCAGATGCAGATGCCAAGTTCACCAATACCGCGAGTGGACCTGTATAAATTTGCTGACCGCCATCGTTATCTTCAAACACACTTACGTTGCCATTGCCATCACGGATTTGTACTACCGGACCGGACTTAATCACCTGACCCAACATACGTGCAACTTCTTCTAATGAGCCACCTGGGTCATTACGTAAGTCAATAATAATACCTTCTACTTTCTTCGCTTTTAGTGCTTCGAAAGCATTTGCAGTATCTTCAGAAACTGAACGGTATTGTTGACCCGCACGACGTGAACGATAGTCAAAATAGAATGATGGAATTTCAATTACGCCCAACACATGCTTTTTGCCATCACGTGTCACTTCAACTGTGCGTGAACGAACACCAGCATCTTCTTCTTGAATAACATCACGTACTAAAGTCACATTACGAGCCTGACTCATTGATGCGCCAGCACCAAGAAGTTTTAGCGTGACTTTTGTTCCGCGTTTACCACGAATGAGTCCAACAATTTCAGAACTTGTCCAGCCAATCACATCAACCATTTTCTCGCCTTCTTGGGCGACACCAATGATTCGATCTCCTGATTTCACTTGACCAGACTTACTTGCAGGACCACCTTCTACAATGGTTTCAATCTTGGTGTAATCTTCGTTGCCACGTTCTGGACGAATCGACACCCCAATACCTTCGAGTTGCAAGGTAGTTTGGCGATTAAGTTCGATCGCATCAATTGGCGGGTAATAGTTACTATGTGGATCATAGGTCGCCAACATTGCATTTAATGTTTTGTCCAAGACGTCATCGCTTTTCACACGACTAATTCTTTCAAGCTGACGCGTATAACGTTTAGTTAACGTTTGAGCTGGCGTTAAATCTTCTGGGCCAGTTAAGTCTTGACCATCAGCAAGTGAAGGATTTTCTTTAAGCGCTTTTTGTTTCGCCTGCTCTTCTTCACGGCTAATCGTTAAATTAATTAACTGAGAAACCAGCATTTTACGCCAGTGATTTTGTTGCTCAGCAGTCGTTTTAAAATACGGTGCTTTTTCACGATCAACTTCAATATAACTATTAGGCTGCTTTAAATTTTGCTGTTGTTTTAACTCAGCTAACATGAACTCATAAAATTGTTTTAAGCGTTCACGATATTGCTGATGAATTGCAAACGGTCCAGTTAAATTCCCCGCTTTTAATGAAGCACCAAAATTTGAACCATATAGTTTTTTATAATTTTGAACTTCAGAATCTAGAAATAATGAGTGATCTGGATCAAGACTATCTAAATACATATCTAGAATACGATTTGATGTGGTCGCATCCAAACGCATATTTAAATAATGTTGACGATCAACTAAAGTTGCCAGTTGGCGAGCCACCAAAGCCTGTTCTTGCGTTGGCTGGATTGATTGAGAAACCGCAGCAGTATTGGTTGCCGCTCTCGCTTCATTCATCGTATGAGAGAAGAATAAACCGCCAGTCGCGATCGCTACTGCACAAGCTATAGTTTGAAGTTTCATAAATTTTTAATACTTCCTTGGGTGTTCCTATCTTACACGCTCTGTTTTCGATATGAACTAAGCAGATTCAAAATCTTAACCAACTAAATTGTTTATACCGTGTAGTTTTATCATATTCTGTACTGACAAAATGTAGCAAAACATTGCAAAATTCGCTTATTGTTTTTCAATCAAAATTCAAATGGAACCAATATGATTGGCGCATTGATGCTGGACATCGCCGGCACAGAACTTACTCAAGAAGATATTGAACTATTACGCGCTCCGCAAGTCGGTGGCATGATTTTATTTGCACGAAATATTGAATCTCCACAACAAGTGCGTGCTTTAACCGACCATATGCGTCAAATTCGCCCAGATATTTTGATTGCTGTTGACCAAGAAGGTGGCCGAGTTCAGCGCCTAAGATCAGGTTTTACCTTATTACCAGCCATGGCCCGTTTCGGAGAGTTGTATTTAACTCAACCACAAAAAGCACTTCAGCTGGCTGAACAGTGCGGCTGGTTAATGGCAACTGAAGTTCTTGCTGTCGGTATCGATTTCAGTTTTGCACCGGTTTTAGACCTGAATGCTATTAGTGACGTGATTGGCGACCGTGGCTTCTCTAAAAATATTGATGATATTGCCCCGCTTGCAGGCGCATTTATGCAAGGCATGAAAAAAGCTGGAATGGCAAATACGGGCAAACATTTCCCAGGCCACGGTTCTGTGAAAGCCGACTCTCATGTTGCTGCTGCAATCGACAGCCGTAGCTATGACGAAATTTATAACCATGATATGCAAAGCTTCATTAAGCTTATGCCTCAGCTTGATGCGCTCATGCCTGCACATGTGATTTATGATCAAGTTGACCCAAATCCAGCAGGTTTTTCACCTTTCTGGATTCAAGAAGTTCTACGCAAGCGTTTGAAGTTTGATGGTGTACTTTTCTCTGATGACTTAAGCATGCAGGCTGCATGTGTAGCAGGTGGCGCAGATGCTCGTATTCAAGCTGCTCTAGCGGCTGGGTGTGACATGGGGCTAGTGTGTAATGACCGAAGTGCAGCCTGTACAGCACTTGAAGGCATTACAAACTTAGAACTACCAAACCAAGAGCGTTTAGAACGCATGCGCGGCCAAATTCCACCAATTCAGATTGGTGAAACTTTATCGCTTGGAAATGAGTGGCAAGCTGTCAAAACAGCCATTGAAGAGTTTAAAAATTCGATTTAAGTTAGTAAAAATTTTAATTGGCTACAAAAACCTATTCACTATCTGATACGCGGTTAAGTCATACGCAACCTGCTCATCTGCTGATGGATATTGATTGCTTCAATATATTTGATAGATTCAGAAAGTGAACAGGTTTTGCGTATGACAATGGTTTTGGTTACTTTTCCCGAAAGAAAAGTAACTCCAACTGAAAGTTCATCCCAAAATGCTAACCTAATTGACAGGACTCCGTCATGCAGGTTCATTCAACATCAATGCAGTAAAAACTCTTCATTTTTATAAATAATGAAGATCACACAAAAACAATAAATCGAGTTCAGGACGAATGACACAACAACTTTCAAAACACCGCCACATCTCTTTTACAGCCCACTATACGGGTTATATCTGGTATCAAATGGGGATCTCTCATGAAGCACTTGCCACAACCAAAGGCAAATCACTGGCTTATTTGGTTCATCCAATAGAATCATGGGCAGAGAAATATGTCGGCGGTAGCATGCGTACCACGCTTAAACAACGCCACACCATGCTTGATCATTATTTAGAACAACTCATTCAAGAAAATCCTGATTTACAGGTTCTAGAAATAGCATGTGGCTTGTCTCCACGTGGCTGGTGGTTTAGACAACATTACCCTTCTATTACCTATCGGGAGCTTGATTTGCCCGATATGGCACAAACCAAACAAAATGCGTTACAGCAAATTGAAAAAAATGCACCTGAAATCTTATCAGTTGATTTATTTACAGATGCTTTTGCACAAGCATTTGAAGTATTTGACCCTAACCGCCCATTGGTTGTAATCAGCGAAGGCTTGATTAACTATTTTGATAAAGGTTTATTAAAACACTTGATCCAATCGATTGGCCACTATGGGGCTACTTTTAAAAAGTTCCACTATTTAACCGACTTATATCCTGAACCCATTAAGAACAAACTCGCTAGTATTATCTGGAATAGTAGTAAGTTACTTAAACTCATGTCTCGCAGTTCATTTAGTTTTCATTTCAAAAGTCCACAAGAAGTTAAAGACTTTTTTAAAGATACAGAATTTGAGCAGGTTACTATTGAACAGCCACAAATATTTTTTGGGCAAGTTTCTCAAGATAGCCATGAAGAGCATTTAGGCGACTTAGTCTGGATTATTCACGCTCAAATAAAATAATAAATATAAAAAATGGAAGCTCGACATAAACGAGCTTCCATCTATAACTATATTATTAAGCTGCTTGTTTTTGACGAGCAATAAAACGGCTTAACCGATCAGCAAGCTCAAAACTACCATGTTTAAATAAAGCACGTATTCCTTGTTCAGTAGCTTCAAAGATTAAACACTCAATTGCAAAATGACCTTCTTCATCTTCTAAATGAAGTGCCAAATCACGTGGATGATCATTCACAAAATCAAGCTGTGAAACATCATCCATTTTTAAATACATCCCAAAGAAAGTCACGTCAACAATCGTCACTGGCACTTCTGTTTTACATTCACGGTGGCTCAGTTGAGTATTCGGTTGCAAAACCGGAACTCGCTCTTCACCACGGCGCTCCATGTTTTGCATTTGTTCACGTGTCATTGGAATAATACCATCCAAATTTTGGATAGATTCACCCTTCAAGAATGAAGTGAACAAACTCATAGTTTCTTTACGACGCTGGAGCTGCGGTACATGATCAGCGTTTGCAATCAGAGCAAATTCCATATCCGGACATTGCAAAGCAAAATTGGCATTTTCATGAGGCAAAGTAAAACTATCGTACTGCCCTGCTGCTACCAGTGTTTTGCACTCGGGAATAGGTACATCTGTTAACCGCAAAAGGCGATTACAGTTAATTTCATAACGTTCTCGCTCAGTCCCCGTAAACTCGGCCATTTGTCTAAAAAATAACTTTTTAGCGGTTGGTGACATACGAGTTTTATCTAATTTTGCATGATTAACTAAATACAAAATAACAGCTTGCCCAAACTCTTCCATGCGGTTTTCTTGCATGAGTTTGAGGGATTCTTCCAAAATCATTCGCCAACTTTTTCGGGTCTTTTGCATAACACCCATCAAAATCATACGATCCATTAGGTCAGGACGGTGATGAGCAAAACAAGAGGCAATCACGGACCCTAAAGACATTCCCATTACAGAAACTTTTTGTATTCCAACGATATCTAACCAACGCCCTAACATTTCAGATAAATCAGGAAGTTCTAAAGTACCGGCAGATACTCCTGTGTCGCGATTGGTAATTTGCTGATTTGCACCCATTGAAGGTAAATCAATTAAAATAACTGGACCACTTTCAAACAATTGTTCAACACAATATTTATAAGAATTAAAATTCTGGAAAGCACCACCAACAATCACAATCGGCGTTTTGTGAATCGTTTGAGGATCGGCAATTGCCATATATTCAATTTTCCAACCGTCAATCCATGTTGTACGAGCAGGTTGTTTAAAACTATCTCTATGGTAGATATCGAAAAAGCCAAAACCGGCATAAGCTTGGTTGATCTCCGAATCCATTTGAATAATGGAATTCATATCCTTGCTTCCTCCTTGCTGTAATTTTTTTATGCTGCAAGAGTTCCTTCTTGAACACGTAATCTTTTATGCACAAAACTTTAAAATTTGTATTAGTTTGTATTGCACAATAACATTCTAAACAATTGTCTGAAATATACGCAATCGCTGAAATGACCGCTCATCTTGTTTAAGTCGCTAATAGTTTGCAAAATATTTAAATGTTTTTTTATGGCGGTCACATTTTTCAAAAAAAGCCATTCATTGTTCCGCATTTGACTGCTACTATCTTACTCATTGGTAAATGATTAAAAAATGCTATGCAAGATTCAATTGAACAATATATGCAAAAAGTTGGGCAACAAGCACGCGAGGCCTCACGCGTCTTAACAAGTGCTTCTACCTCACTAAAAAATCATGCACTCTCTGCTATTTATACTGCTTTGGAAAATAATCAGGCAGCAATCTTGGCGGCGAATCAAATCGACATGGATAAAGGTCGTAGCAATCAGCTCGACAGTGCCTTACTTGATCGTCTTGAGCTTACGCCCGCACGCTTTAAAGGGATGTTGCAAGGTTTAAAAGATGTGATCGCGCTTGTCGATCCAATTGGGGAAATTACTGATCTTGCATATCGCCCCACAGGCATTCAAATTGGAAAAATGCGTGTACCTTTAGGTGTGGTTGGTATGATTTACGAATCACGTCCAAACGTAACACTTGAAGCTGCATCTTTAGCGATTAAATCAGGCAATGCCATTATTTTACGTGGTGGTTCAGAAGCACTCGAGTCAAATAAAGCAATCGCAGAAGCAATTAAGCATGGTTTAAAAGTTGCCGGTTTACCTGAGCATTCAGTACAAGTCATTGAAACTTCTGACCGTGCAGCTGTTGGTCACCTCATCACCATGGCTGAATATGTAGATGTAATCGTTCCACGTGGCGGCAAAAGCTTGATTGAGCGTGTAACTAACGAAGCTCGTATTCCGGTGATTAAACATCTTGATGGTAACTGCCATGTATTTGTTGAAGCACAAGCAGACTTGCAAAAAGCATTGCCAATTACATTAAATGCAAAAACACATCGTTACGGTGTTTGTAATGCGATGGAAACGCTGTTGGTTGATGAAAAAATTGCAGACGTTTTCTTACCACGTATTGCTGAACTGTATGCTGAAAAACAAGTTGAATTACGCGGTTGTCCAGAGACACGCCGTATTTTGGGTGCCTCTGTAAAACCTGCGACAGAAGAAGATTGGTATACCGAATATTTAGGGCCAATTCTTGCTATTAAAGTGGTTAGCGGTATTGATGAAGCAATTGACCATATCAACAAATATGGTTCACATCACACTGATGCCATTGTGACTGAAAACTATACTTTGGCTCGTCAGTTCTTGGCTCGTGTAGATTCAAGTTCAGTCGTGATTAATGCATCAACTCGTTTTGCTGATGGTTTTGAATATGGCTTAGGCGCAGAAATTGGTATCTCTACAGATAAAATCCATGCCCGCGGTCCTGTTGGCTTAGAAGGCTTAACTTCTCAAAAATGGATTGTGTTAGGTGACGGTCAAATTCGTCAATAATTAATCTATTTGTTCAAACAAAAACGCCTGATCAATATCAGGCGTTTTTTATTATTCAAGTTATTAATTAGAAAATAAAGTCAGTATTCACAAATTTAGAGTAGTGCTCAGACACCATAGAAGCCAGCATACCTTTGCTTTCATCGGTCTGTTTAGCAGCAATCATAGCGCGGATCGAGAATGCACGTAACGCATCATGCACAGACAGCGTACCTTCGGCAGAATCTTTACGGCCACCGAATGGAAATACATCTGGACCACGCTGACATTGACAATTGATGTTTACACGACAGACCTGATGGACCAGCGGATCAACCAAGTGACCAATTTGCTCAGGGTCGCTACCAAAAATACTCACCTGCTGACCATGATCAGAAGTAGTGACATAGTCCAGCACAGTTTCAATGTCATCGTAAACAGAGACTGGTATCACTGGACCAAACTGTTCTTCGCGATACAGCCTCATTCCCTCACTCACTGGATAAACTACAGCTGGATAGAACATCGTTTTGCAGAATTCACCGCCTTCCGGATTAACTACTTTTGCCCCTTTAGCTACAGCATCTTCAATGACTTCAGTCATGTAGGTCGTACGGTGCATACCTGGTAACGGAGTAATAAACACACCTTTTTCCCAAGGCATACCCACTTTAAGTTTGGCCAGCTCAGCCGTTAAGCGGTTAACAAATTCATCTGCTATTGAACGATGTACCATCAACATTTTGAGTGCGGTACAACGCTGACCATTAAACGACAATGCACCCAGCAGACACTCTTTCACTGTTAGATCCAAGTCGGCATCTGGCAGAATAATAGCGGCATTCTTCGCATCTAGCCCCAAAATCGCACGCAGACGGTGAGATTTAGGATGTTGCTTCTTCAAATGATCAGCTACTTTACTAGAACCAATCAGTGCCAGTACATTAATTTGCCCAGATGCCAGTAGATGGGGTACCACTAGAGAACCTGGTGCATAAATGGTATTGATCACACCTTTTGGAAATGAATCACGGAACGCTTCTAGTAACGGTTCAAACAACAATGTCCCAAATTGAGGTGGTTTGAAGATGATCGTATTCCCCATCAGCATGGCTGGGATCAGAGTCGCAAAGGTTTCGTTCAGTGGGTAGTTGTATGGTCCCATACACAACACGACACCTAATGGAGTACGACGGATTTGTCCAATCGTACCTTCAGCAATTACAAAGCGGGAGTTGGCATTATCCAAATCTTTCAGGGCATCAATCGTTTGACGCATGTAGGTAATCGTACGATCAAATTCTTTCTCTGAATCCGCCAAGCTTTTGCCAATTTCCCACATGATCAGCTTAATAATCAGATCTCGTTGCTCCACCATGCGCTGAATAAAATTTTGCATACAGGCAATGCGCTCACCAACCTTCATCATGGGCCATTCGCCACGACCATTATTGTAAGCCCTTACCGCTGCTTCTAGTGCTTCATCGCTTTCTTTTTCACCCATGACTGGATAACTACCAAGTTCAACTTGCTGTAGGCTACCGTCAGGCTGCTGAATCCAGATCGGAGATAATGTTTTCTTGGTTGCACCAGCCCATAGCTTCAACTCACCATCCACGAGTGAGACACGCTGATGAATTTGAGATGGCAAACGTACACTTTCAGGAATACCGTCCACTACTGGGAATTTATGCTGTAGATTATTTAACTGATTCATTCTTCTTAATACCTTATTATTCGTATGTCTTTTATATATTCCCGAACTCGCCACTGTAATCAGGTTTTATTCGGGTCAATATCACTATTATTATCCGTACTCACCTTGCTTGAACCGTAAACCACAAGGTGAATATGTTAAAGCGTTGATAATCTTTCTAGATGAATTTACCCCCGACACACACTATCAGTCACCCCTAGCTTCTGGATGACTTGTTCAATGATCTGTTCTGGTGTGAGAGCAATATCAATAGCAATTGCTTCATTCACATCAGGTTCCTCTAATGTGTCTAGCTGGGTTTGTAGCAACGCTGGGTCAAAAAAATGACCTGATCTTTCTGCAAGTCGTTGCTGTAATAACTCATAAGAACCTTTTAAGTAGACAAACTTAACATTCTGGTCCTGACCTCTTAAAATATCGCGATACATGCGTTTTAAAGATGAGCATGTAAATACAGCCGTTTCACCGTCTCTCTGTTTGGTTTCAATGGCCTGACGAATTGCCTGTAACCATGGCAAGCGGTCTTCATCAGTTAAGGGAATACCTTGACTCATCTTACTTTTATTTGCAGCTGAATGAAGCGTATCGCCATCAAGGAACTCACAAGCCAAACGCTCTGATAACAATTCACCAATTAGGGTTTTACCTGTTCCACAGACACCCATTGCAATCACAATCATGGATTACTCACCTTTAATTATAAAATAGTGCTAAGCAGTAGCGTGAAAGATAAACCCAACACTGAAATGATCGTTTCTAATACTGACCAAGTCTTGAGTGTCTGCCCTACTGTCATACCGAAATATTCTTTGATTAACCAGAATCCTGCGTCATTTACATGTGAGAAAACTAATGAACCTGAACCTGTGGCAAGTACTAAAAGTTCTGGCCTAACTGCGACACCCGCCGTAGCTGCAATTGGAGCGACAATACTACACGCTGTAGCCATAGCCACCGTTGCCGATCCTGTTGCCAAACGAATCAGTGCGGCAACAAACCAGCCTAACAATAACGGCGACAGGTTTGCCTTCAACGCTGTAGAAACAATCTCATTAGAAATACCAGTGTCACGCAAAATACCGCCAAAACCACCACCAGCACCTACAATCAACATAATCCCAGCAATAGAAGCTAAACACCCACCGCAGAATTTTTCAATTTGTTCACGGTTAAAGCCCTGCATCGTACCAAAGGTAATAAAGCTGACCAGCACGGCAATGAGTAATGCGATATCAGAAGTACCAATAAAACGTAGCAAATCATTTGCGAAAGTTTGTGGTGCAAAGAAAAGATCAGCCCAGCTACCAACCAACATCAATCCAACTGGCAGCATGATCGTAAATAAGGTAATACCAAAACTTGGTAATTCACGTGTCTTACTAGCATCTGCTTCAACAAACTGCTTTGCTAAAGGATTATTTTCAGACAATTTGACGTATTTATTGATCCAAAGTGCATACAATGGTCCAGCAACAATTGCCGTTGGCACACCCACTATCAGACTATAAGCAATCGTTTTACCGATATCAGCATGATAAGCCTGTACTGCCAACAATGCTGCTGGATGTGGTGGAATTAAGCCATGCACAACCGACAAACCTGCAACCATTGGCAAGCCCACAACCAGTAAGGATTTGCCTGTTCGCTTCGCAATGTTGAATGCAATTGGAATGAGTAGAACGAAACCTACTTCGAAAAATACGGGAAGTCCAACAATAAGGGCAATAAACATCATGGCCCAGTGAATATTTTTCTCACCAAACCACTTAATTAAAGTAATTGCTATTCGCTCTGCGCCACCAGACTCGGCCATCATTTTACCGAGCATCGTTCCTAGTGCGATTACAATCGCGAGGTGACCTAAGGTTTTACCTGTACCTGCTTCATATGACTTAACAATATCACCCATTGGCATGCCAACAGCCAAGGCTAAACCGAGTGAAACAATAATGAGAACTAAAAATGGATAAATTCTAAACTTCGCGATCATGACAACCAATGCAATAATCGCGATTACAGTGTAGATCAGTAACATGCCACCCTGAACCGTCTCCATGGGACACTTCTCCTTGGAATAATTATTTAGGCACACTGCCTAAACAAGGGTCTTCAACCACAGTAATTCCTACTGTTAAGACATTAAATTTTTATATTTAGGTGTGACCAGCAAAAACTGGTCACATCAATACAGCCTTTAAAGCACATAAAATGCACTTCATTTTTTATAAATATTGTCTACATTTACAATGCTCTCAACTGACTCGCAATTTGTGCCAAGCGAGTAATTTCAGCCCAGTCTTGGGCAGCTACTGTAGCTTTAGGTGTTAACCATGAACCACCTACACAAACCACGTTAGGTTGTTTTAAGAAGTCTGGCGCTGACTCTGCCGTAATTCCACCAGTCGGACAAAAGCGCAAGTTTGGAAATGGACCATAAAATGCTTTTAGCATCTCAACACCACCTGCCTGTTGAGCTGGAAAGAACTTCACAATGTCATAACCCAATTCAATCGCTTGAATCAGGTCACTTGGTGTCATCACACCAGGCAATAGAGGTAAACCAGCATCTTGCGCAGCCAAATGTAGGTCTTTAGTCAAACCAGGAGATACCCCAAATTGAGCACCTGCTTTTTTAGCTTGAGCACAGTGTTCTGGCTTGGTAATCGTACCTACACCCACCACAATGTCATCAGCTAATTGGCTAGCACGCTCAATAGCAGCAAGACCAGCAGCGGTACGCAATGTAATCTCAAGAACTTTCACGCCACCTGCATGTAAAGCACGTGATACATCCTCACCTTGCTCAGCAGAATCAAATGCCAATACAGGGATAACTGGGCCTAATTTGACGATATCTTCAATTTTAATCATTATTTTTCAGTTCCTTTGACTCAAATCTGCTCTGGTGAATTTTCACCAACTAATGCACCAAATACAGATGCCCCATGTTCAGCTGGCGCAGCAGCAGCACGGAAAACACCAAATAATTCACGGCCAAAGCCAACTTCGTTTTCTGCCTGATGTTCTGGCTGTGCAACAGGGCGCGACTGCCATACACCGTCCTCTATTTCAACATCGAGTACGCCAGCTTCGGCATCAATGATTAACATATCGCCTGTTTGAACTTTAGCAATCGGCCCATTTAGTAAGGCTTCTGGAGATAAATGAATCACCGCAGGAACTTTACCTGAAGCACCAGACATACGCCCATCAGTGACTAAAGCAACGTGGAAACCTTGATCTTGTAAAACACCCAACACAGGCGTTAAACGATGCAATTCAGGCATACCGTTAGCACGCGCACCTTGGAAACGAACAACCGCAATAAAGTCTCTGTGTAATTCACCACGATCAAATGCAGCTTGTACTGCTTCTTGAGAATCAAACACAATTGCTGGAGCTTTAACTTTGCGATGTTCTGGCGCAACAGCAGAAATTTTGATAACACCACGACCTAAACGACCCTGCATTAAACGCAAGCCACCATCTGGTTGAAACGGCTCGTCAATGCTACGTAGAACTTTGTCATCAAGGCTTTGAACCACACCGTCAACCCAAGTGAGCTTGCCATCAATCAGTTTTGGTTCTTTGGTGTAGTGCTGTAAACCTTTACCAGCTACAGTCGTTACATCGTTATGCAACAGGCCAGCTTCAAGTAAGTTACGAATGAGGAAAGCGACCCCACCCGCAGCTTGGAAATGGTTTACATCAGCTTTACCATTTGGATAGATTTTTGCGAGCAATGGAACAACAGCCGATAACTCATCGAAGTCATCCCAGTCAATCAAGATGCCAGCGGCACGAGCAATCGCAATAAGATGTAGAGTGTGGTTGGTTGAACCACCTGTAGCGAGTAACGCCACAATACCGTTTATAATTGCTTTTTCATCGACAACATGACCAATCGGCGTGTAGTTTCCACGCTCAACTGTTAAATCAAGTACACGAATCGCCGCTTCTGCGGTGAGTGCATCACGTAATGGTGTATGAGGATGAACAAATGCGGCACTTGGCAAATGCAAGCCCATGACTTCCATCAGCATCTGGTTACTATTGGCTGTACCGTAAAAAGTACAAGTCCCTTGTCCGTGATAAGCAGCTGACTCAGCTTCTAGCAAAGCATCTCGGCCAACCTGACCCGTCGCAAATTGCTGACGAATTTTAGCTTTCTCATCGTTAGATAGACCACTGGTCATTGGGCCAGCTGGCACAAAAATAGTAGGTAAATAGCCAAACTGCAAAGCACCAATGAGCAATCCCGGCACGATCTTGTCGCAAACACCAAGACATAAAGCTGCGTCAAACATGTTATGAGACAATGCAATCGCTGTACTCATCGCAATGGTTTCACGAGAAAACAATGACAGTTCCATGCCAGCATTACCTTGGGTAATACCGTCACACATCGCAGGAACACCACCTGCAAACTGCGCTACTCCCCCATTTTCGCGAGCGGCATTTTTAATTAAATCTGGAAATGTTTTATACGGTGCGTGAGCCGACAGCATTTCGTTATATGAAGATACGATGCCAATATTTGGTTCACGGCCTACTTTAATAATTAATTTTTCATTATCGTCCATACTGGCAAAACCATGAGCCAGATTGGCACATGAAAGTGCTCCACGAGCAGGAAATTTGCCTTGTGCATGTTCAATACGTTGTAAATATGCAGAACGAGTTTTTTGACTACGTGCGATTACACGCTCGGTCACTTTTGCCAATACTGGATTCGGCAAGTCCATGCTGGACGCTCCTGTACAACCGGATAAGCCGGAACATAAAAATAGACCAAATGATATATTTCATCATCATTTGATAAGGGGAAGGAACAATATTATTAAGGCAAAAAGCGACATGCAAGCCCTAGTAAATTTTACGGTAATACCGGAGCATGGGTATTAAATACAAATTATGTTTAAGTTTTAAACAAGAAGCTGGTTTTATTTTTGACTATATTTACTGGTATATTAGCTTCTAATAACTACGAGAAAATTCTCATAATATCAAAGCAATAAAATATTCTTATAAATGTATTGATACCGGCTTTTTTATACTAAGTTTTATATTAAAAATGTTTATGATTTATATATTTTAACCTATATATAAACGATTAAAATTTAATTTCATTTACGTATATTATTTGTAATACTCCCCTATAGTTTGATTAAAATAACACCACTTCTTTTTTCTTAAAAAATTTATATCAAATATTTGAAAAATACATTAAATAGAAATTTACCTTTTATAAATATATACAAAAAACTCGTTTCAACACGCATAAAAAAAACAAGGAATACAGTGGTTAAGCTTTATACTGGACAAATATTAGTTACAAATAATTTGATGGTCGATAGTGCTTAAGTCTAATGGGCTAAAGTCTATCTTGGACAGAAAAACAACACATGTTAAAACATGACAACCCGTTCAATCTGTATCAAAAAATAATACATCTTGAACAGGAAGTTAGGAAAACTATTTTAAATCAGGACTTGGGTATTTCAACGTGGCTACATCAGTATTAGTTATCAATTGCGGCTCTTCATCTATTAAATACGCACTGGTTTCAGAGCGTCGTGAAGATCGTATTTACGGTTTAGCAGAAAACTTGGGGGCAGCTGATGCTCGTATTAAGGGAATTACAGTAGGTGGTGAACCACTTGAACTTTCAATCCCTTATGCTGACCATGCCAAAGCTTTAGAAACTTTACTTGCACGTCTTGCCAACTACAAACCGCAAGCAATCGGACATCGTGTTGTACACGGGGGTAGTTTAACCAAAGCAGAATTACTCACTCCTGAAATTATTGAACGTATTCGTGCTGCGACACCTTTAGCCCCACTTCATAACCCAGCACATTTAATTGGTATTGACGCAACCGTACGTCTATTTCCTGAATTACCTCAAGTTGCCGTATTCGACACTGCATTCCATCAAACCATGCCACCGCATGCATACCGTTATGCAATTCCTAAGTTTTTATATACTGACCACAACGTTCGTCGTTATGGCTTCCATGGTACAAGCCATGCTTATGTGTCTGATAAAGCGAGTGAGCTAGCAGGTAACCTTAAAAAAGGTGGATGGTTAACAGCGCATCTAGGAAACGGCAGTTCAACTTGCGCAGTGTGGAATGGACAAAGTGTTGATACCTCTATGGGTCTCACTCCACTTGAAGGCGTAGTGATGGGAACGCGTAGTGGTGACGTTGATCCAAGCTTACATAGCTTCCTTGCGAAAAATCTCGGTTGGGACTTGGCTAAAATTGATAAAGTTTTAAATAACGAAAGTGGCTTACTAGGCTTATCACAACTCTCTAACGACATGCGTACAGTCATTGAAGCTGCTGAAAATGGCAACGAAGATGCTAGTCTTGCAATTGAAGTGTTTAGCTATCGCCTAGCAAAATCACTTGCTGCATTAAGCTGTGGTTTGCCAACTTTAGACGGCTTAATCTTCACGGGCGGTATTGGCGAGAACTCAGCTTATATTCGTGAAAAAACCTTAGCGTATTTACCTCATTTTGGTTTGCAGCTTGATAAAGATCAAAACAACAACCTAAAACGCGGCACTGAAGGCCGAATCGACAACGGAACAGGACCTCAAATTTGGGTCATTCCTACAGATGAAGAAGGCCGTATTGCCAAAGAAACTCGTCAAGTTGTTGAAGCGGCAGAAAATACAGCATCTGTAGCAAGCCTTGCTTAATTAGAGCTTAGCGAAAACTCGATATTCGTTTATTTATAGGTTTATATGAATACAATTTTATTGATTCCTACAGGTGAAGGGGTTGGCTTAACCTCTGCCTGCTTAGGTATGATTTACGCTCTTGATTGCAACGGCATTAAAGCAGGCTTTTTAAAACCATTTTCTCAAGAAGACCAAGAGCATCTTGACCGAACCACTTCATTATTCGGTCATTTATTTCAAAGTAAAACCGTTCAATCTATTTCGCATGAAAAATTAACTCAGCTTATTGCCGCTGGGGAAGTAGATGAATTACTTGAAGAAGCGGTTAGCCTTCACCGTAGCGTTGCAGCAGACCACGATGTCATTATTGTGGAAGGCTTATTACCTAACGGACAAGACCACTTTGCCAGTGAGCTCAACGCAAGTCTTGCACAAGCACTTGATGCAGAAGTTGTATTAGTTAGTACAGCAGATATTCAAAACCCGAAAAAAGCAGCAGAAAAAGTAGATGCTCATTTACGCCAGTTTGGTGGAGCAACATCAAATCGTACTGCTGGTGTACTGTTTATGCGTACCCGTGGATTAACCGAAGAAACAGCTCAAATTCCTGTTGCGTTTGATCCATCGTTACGACCGACTGAAGAAATCGCAAAATTTACGACTGAACTGCAAAAATATAATCGTTATTTTGGTTCTAGTGATTTACCGATTATTGGGCTGGTTCCATTTAGCAACACGTTAAGCGTACCAAGAACACTTGATATTGCAAATGTCATTGATGGGCAATGGGTACATCAAGGTGAAGCGAAAACACGTCGTATTTTGCATTCGAGTTTAATTGCTTCAAGCATTGAATATGAACTGAATAAGTTTATTGCAGGCGAATTGATTATTAGCGCATCTGAGCGTACCGACGTTTTACTTGCAAGTAGTTTGGCAACCAGCAATGGTATTCCTCTTGCAGGTTTGGTACTTACCGAAAGAGAAGCACCAGCACCAGAGCTTTTAGAGTTTTGCCAAAGTGCAATTAAACAAGGTTTGCCAATTTTACATACCCGTTTAAATACACTTGAAACTGCTCAGCGTTTATCTAATTTTGGCAATGAGATTCCAACTGACGATACCGAACGAGCTGAGCAAGTGACTCGATTTGTTTCAAGTCATATTGATGTTGAATGGCTTAAGCAGCACAGCAACAATGCCGCTACCCCTCGCCTGTCGCCATCGGCTTTCCGTCATGAACTGGTGCAAAAATCAATTGCAGCTAAAAAACGGATTGTGTTACCTGAAGGTGATGAACCACGCACCATTCAAGCTGCAGCAATTTGTCAGGCACGTGGTATTGCTGACTGTATTTTATTAGCTAAACCAGATGCTGTGCACGATGTTGCGAAAGCACGCGGTATTGAATTACCTGCCGAATTGGCAATTATTGATCCTGATAGCATTCGTGATCAATACGTTGCACCAATGGTTGAGCTACGTAAAGGTAAACTCAATGAGCTTCAAGCGAAAGAACAGCTTCAAGATACTGTAGTGCTTGGCACCATGATGTTAGCCTTAGATCAAGTCGATGGCTTAGTTTCAGGTGCGGTACACACCACAGCAAATACGGTCCGCCCAGCATTCCAGCTCATCAAAACAGCACCTGAATATTCACTGGTTTCATCAATATTCTTTATGCTTTTACCAGATGAAGTTTATGTATATGGCGACTGTGCGATTAATCCAGACCCGACAGCAGAACAACTTGCTGAAATTGCAATTCAGTCGGCTGACTCAGCGAAAGCTTTTGGGATTGACCCACGTATTGCCATGATCAGCTACTCAACTGGTACTTCTGGAACAGGTGCAGATGTTGAAAAAGTACAGCAAGCAACTCAAATTGCTCAGCAACGTCGTCCTGATTTACTGATTGATGGTCCACTTCAATACGATGCAGCTTCCGTTGAAAGTGTGGGACGTCAAAAGGCACCAGACTCACGCGTTGCTGGCCGTGCCAATGTATTTATTTTCCCAGACTTAAATACAGGTAATACGACATATAAAGCAGTACAGCGTGCTGCAAATGTTGTGAGCGTTGGACCAATGCTGCAAGGCCTAAACAAGCCTGTTAATGACTTATCTCGTGGAGCATTGGTAGATGACATCGTCTTTACCATTGCGTTAACGGCAATTCAGGCAGAACAACAAGCCACTGCCAAATAATTAATATAATTAACCTTTACTACCTCTCGCCATTTGATATCCGCTCAAATGGCTTTTTTTATTTTAGTCATTCAAAAATAAATAATTCTCCGATCTGTCTCTTTTAAATCACATCAATATGTTCTTATGCGACTTTCGGTCAAAAGATCAACCAATCTCCCACAACACTGTCTTTTTGTCATATAATTTAGCCCGCTAGCTAACAGCCCGCTCAAGAGATTTTCTGGTATGACAACGATTATCAAACAAGATGACTTGATTACATCGATCAAGGACGCCCTACAGTTTATTTCGTACTATCACCCGCAAGACTTTATCCAAGCGATGAGCCGTGCTTATGATCGCGAAGAAAACAAAGCCGCAAAGGATGCAATTGCACAGATTCTAATTAACTCTCGCATGTGTGCGGAAGGTCATCGTCCAATTTGCCAAGATACTGGTATTGTTAACGTTTTCCTTGAAGTGGGCTTAAATGTTAAATTTGATTTAACGATGAGCTTAGACGATGCAGTAAATGAAGGTGTTCGCCAAGGTTACCTTGAAAACAGCAACGTTCTTCGTGCTTCTGTACTTGCTGACCCTGCATTTGGTCGTAAAAATACAAAAGATAATACCCCTGCTGTAATTCACTACAAACTCGTTCCGGGTAACAAAGTAGATATTACTGTTGCTGCTAAAGGTGGCGGTTCAGAAAACAAATCTAAACTTGCGATGCTTAACCCATCTGACTCAATTGTTGACTGGGTACTTAAAACTGTTCCAACTATGGGTGCAGGCTGGTGTCCTCCTGGCATGCTCGGTATTGGTATTGGTGGTACTGCTGAAAAAGCCATGATGCTTGCTAAAGAAGCACTCATGGAAGAAATCAACATGGACGAATTACTTCGCCGTGGACCAGAAAACAAAATCGAAGAACTTCGTATCGAAATCTTTGAAAAAGTAAACGCACTTGGTATTGGCGCACAAGGTCTTGGCGGTTTAACGACTGTTCTTGATATTAAGATTAAAGATTACCCATGTCATGCTGCTGGTAAACCAGTAGGTATGATTCCTAACTGTGCTGCTACTCGTCATGCTCACTTCCAGCTTGATGGTACAGGTGTAGCTCATATCCAAGCACCAAAACTTGAAGACTACCCTTCTGTAACTTGGGATTCTTCACAGTCTAAACGCGTAAACCTTGATACCATTACCCAAGAAGAAATGGACTCTTGGAAACCAGGTGACACATTACTTCTTAGCGGAACAATGTACACAGGTCGTGATGCTGCACACAAACGTATGGTTGAAATGATCGACAATGGTGAAGAATTACCAGTTGATCTTAAAGGTAAGTTTATTTACTACGTTGGCCCTGTTGATCCAGTGGGTGATGAAGTCGTTGGTCCTGCTGGCCCTACAACTGCAACACGTATGGATAAATTCACACGTAAAGTATTAGAACATACTGGCCTATTCGGTATGATCGGTAAAGCTGACCGTGGTCCTACAGCAATTGAAGCAATCAAAGACAACAAAGCAACTTACTTAATGGCAGTTGGTGGTGCGGCTTACCTCGTATCTAAAGCTGTTCGTGAAGCTGAAGTTGTTGCGTTTGCAGACTTAGGTATGGAAGCAATCTACAAATTCGTAGTTGAAGATATGCCTGTTTCTGTTGCAGTTGATGTAAACGGTACTTCAATTCACGCAGTAGCTCCAAAAATCTGGCAAGCGAAAATTGGAAAAATTCCAGTAGTCGATGCAGCAGCTGGCTAATCAAGAAAAGCACCGAATTCGGTGCTTTTTTTTATGCATTCTTTTTTTATTTTAAAATCTGAAAAGAATTGTAACAATTACTTCGTCAATCTGTGCTATTAATGAAAGCACCCTCTCGCCAAATATTGAATATAGGTCATTTCATGACTATTCGCCCTATTCTTAAAAATCTCTCAATCAGCCTCTGCCTAAGCTGTATTACTACAAGCTTATTTGCCTCTCCTGCCAAATTAAGTTCTGTTAAAGAACTCATGCAAATGAGCCAAATTGATTATCTGCTTAAAGAATCAATTAATGAATTAACGCCTTACTATGATCAACAGGCAGAACAGATCGTTAGTAATATTACGGGTATCAAAACTTTAGGTCCAAAAGAAAAAGAGGCCGCGAAGAAGTTAGGTTCACTCTTAAAAGATTCGAGCAATCAGCTCATTAGTAACCCAAAAACAGCTCAAGCCTTACAGGATATTTATCTTAAGACTTATACTGAAGAGGAAATTCAGGCTAATCTGAAATTTTTAAAAACCCCAGAAGGCCAATCAATTACGCGCAAAAACGTACAGATTATGGGGCAAATTTCAGAATATATGATGGAGTTGGGACAGCAAACATTTAATGACCCTAAAGCACGAGATCATATGCAAGAAGAGATACTTAAAATTCTTGCACCGTTGATGAAAGATAAAGAAAAGTCTTAAACTTTTCTTTATCTTTTGCAGCTCATTACCAAGTTAAAGGATTCCATAATTTAAATGGCTTAATCAGATGTACATCTGATTTTTCATCATATTTGGCTGGCTTTAATTCTTGTGGTTTATGACGGATCTTTCCTGAAGCATCTTCAGCCACAAAATTATAGCTAGAAGATTTAAGCTCGGTAAATGCTATCTCTCTACGTCCAATATTGTCTTGCATTAACATAAATGGACCAGTATGTTCACTGCGGTCCATTTTATTTTCTTCATCATATTTCAAATAATAAGACGTTCCCGCCTCAACAGTGATATCAATATATTTTGGTTCTTGAAAATGGATACCAAGTAAAGGGCGACTCGCAGAAAGGCGATACGTTCCTGCTGGCAACTCAATCCAGTAATAATGATTATGTAATAGACTCGGAATGCGCTTACCATTCACAAAGAGATTAATCGCTGCGATTTCCTGACGATTCCATTTTGTGTCTGGTCGATATAGATAAACTACAGCTGCCTGTTCATTTTGTGGTTTAATTGGAGCAAAAGTCTGACCCAATTTTTGGTTGACCCACCCTCCCACAGTAAAACCGCCTAAATGATATTGATCTAATAAACCAGGTTCTTTTTCAACATCAACTTTAGGTAGAGTCGCAGTCAATTCACTCGGATTTTTTTCTAAATGAGATGAACTTTGACAGCCCACAAATAGTCCTGCACAGCACAAAGATACGATTAAATAACGCATGGCATCCCTCAAAGCGTTTTGTTTTTGATTTATTTTTTACACCGCAAAACTATGCGTATTTTGTATTTTTAAGATTAACACTACCCATATAAATTGAAAACAAAAAAAGCATGAATCACTAACGCGATTCATGCTTTTTAGATGAATGAAATCTATGCAGACTTCGAATCAATAACCTTTAAATCTGCCTTAGCGACACTTTCATGCGTTGCAGCTTCTTTAGGTTGGCGTTCAGCCTGATAAACAGGTTCTGCTTCACCATTAATGACTGCTTCATTAATAATGACTGTTCCAACATCTGTACGACTTGGTAAATCATACATAGTTTCAAGCAGTACGTTTTCCATAATAGAACGTAGACCACGCGCACCCGTATTACGTTCAAGCGCTTTTTTAGCAACAGCACGTAATGCAGAATCTTCAAAGATCAGATCAACATTTTCCATAGTGAAAAGATATTGATACTGGCGTGTTAATGCATTTTTTGGCTCAGTCAAAATTTGCATTAAAGCTTCTTCATCTAACTCTTCAAGTGTCGCAATCACTGGTAAACGACCAATGAATTCTGGAATTAAACCAAATTTCACTAAGTCAGTTGGCTCAACCTGACGGAACAATTCAGCAAGCTTTTTGGTTTCATCTTTGTTTTTAACGTCAGCTGTAAAACCAATACCGCCTTTCTCTTGACGCTGTTGTACAATTTTTTCCAAACCAGAAAATGCACCACCACAAATAAATAAGATATTTGAGGTGTCAATTTGGATAAACTCTTGCTGTGGATGCTTACGACCACCTTGAGGTGGAATCGAAGCAACTGTACCTTCAATCATTTTCAATAATGCTTGTTGTACACCTTCACCAGACACATCACGCGTAATTGATGGATTTTCAGATTTACGAGTAATCTTATCAATTTCGTCGATATAGATAATGCCCTTCTGAGCCTTCTCTACATCGTAGTCTGCTTTTTGCAAAAGCTTTTGCACAATATTTTCAACATCTTCACCCACATAACCCGCTTCGGTTAATGTTGTTGCATCTGCCATCGCAAATGGAACATCTAAAAGGCGAGCTAATGTTTGCGCAAGTAAAGTTTTGCCTGAACCAGTAGGTCCAATCAGTAGAATGTTACTTTTAGCAATTTCTACTTCTTTAGACACATGACCATTATGACCAACTTTCAAGCGTTTATAATGGTTATAAACCGCAACAGAGAGTGTCTTCTTGGCAAGATCTTGACCAATAACATATTGATCAAGCGCAGCACGTATTTCATGTGGTTTTGGCAATGCCTTACTCGCCCAGTCACCCGCTTCAACCTGTTGGCTGGTTTGTACAAGGTCTAAGCAGACATCCACACATTCATTACAAATATATGCGTCCTCACCCGCAATCAGTTTCCCGACTTCAGACTGCGTTTTACCGCAAAATGAACAATGTTTTTGTCCTTGAGGATGTTCGGACATATTCACTCCACAAATAGAATCTTAAATATTAGGGCAAGATGCACTGCATAAATAACTAAATGGAGATCTTTTTCAACATCTCAAGTTATTTATATAAGACGGTCCTTATGGACGCTTACTTAACACCTGATCAACCAGACCATATTCTTTAGCAGCTTGGGCTGTCATAAAGTTATCACGGTCAGTATCACGAGCAACGGTTTCATAGTCTTGACCACTGTGCTCTGCCATTAAGCGGTTCAAACGTTCTTTAATAAAGAGAATTTCACGCGCATGGATTTCAATATCCGATGCTTGACCACGGAAACCACCCAATGGTTGATGAATCATGACACGGGCATTTTCTAAACAATAGCGTTTGCCTTTGGCGCCCGCATTTAACAAGAATGCACCCATTGAAGCAGCTTGACCCATACAATATGTCACGACATCAGGCTTAATAAACTGCATTGTGTCATAAATGGCCATGCCCGCTGTCACAGATCCACCTGGAGAGTTGATATAAAGGTGGATATCTTTATCAGGATTTTCAGCTTCTAAAAACAACATTTGGGCAACAATCAGATTTGCCATGTTATCTTCAACTTCACCTGTCAAAAAAATGACGCGCTCACGTAAAAGTCGTGAATAAATATCAAAAGAACGTTCGCCGCGAGAAGATTGTTCAACCACAACAGGAACTAAAGCATTTTCAATTGTTGGAACATACATACGTTATTTATTCCTAAATTTTTTGTGACTTAACCTATGGCAACAATATGCGGGATAATTTCTCAAATTGCAAAAGGTTCGCACTGAAATATTATATTATTTATACCTAAGTACTTAATGCCGCACTCTAATTGACCACATAAAGAAAAACAAAAAAGGCGCCTCAGGCGCCTTTTTCTGACTTCTTAAAAGATTAGCCCATACGGCGAGCTTGTTGTTCTTTCAATAAGTCATCATAAGATACAGCTTTGTCAGTCACTTTAGCACCAGCTAAGATGTGATCAACAACTTGATCTTCTAATACAACTGCTTCGATTTGAGCACGTTGTTGAGCATCATTTTTGAAGTATTCAATCACTTCAGTTGGATCTTCGTAAGAAGAAGCCATGTCGTCAATGTAAGCATCAACGCGAGCTTGGTCAACTTCAAGTTTAGCATCAGCTAAAACTTTGCTTACCAATACGCCAAGCTTAACAGAACGCTCTGCTTGTTCTTTGAACAATTCGTCAGGAAGCATGCTCTTGTCAAAAGATTGCGCGCCTGCACCACCAAATTGTTGAGTGAACTGTTGAACCATTTGTTGACGTTGACGGTCAATTTCTTGAGCAACCATTGCAGTTGGAACTTCAACTTCGTTCGCAGCAACAAGAGCATCAAAAGCAGCTTGTTTAACTTGGTTACGTAAACCATTGCGAACTTCACGTTCCATATTCTTACGAACGTCAGCTTTTAACTTTTCAACGCCTTCTTCTTCAGTTACACCGAAGATTTTTAAGAATTCAGCATCAATTTCTGGAAGTTTAGATTTTTCAACTTGCTTCACAGTGATTTTGAACTGAGCTGCTTTACCAGCCAAGTTTTCAGCTTGGTAATCTTCAGGGAAAGTAACATCAATTACTTTCTCTTCACCAGCTTTCATGCCAATGATGCCATCTTCGAAGCCAGGGATCATACGACCTGAACCTAACACAAGTTTAAAGTCTTCAGCAGAACCGCCTTCAAACTTCTCACCATCGATAGTGCCTTCAAAGTCAAAAGTCACTTGCATGTCTTTTTTCGCCATACCCTTGGTTACAGCCCAAGTTTGACGTTGTTTTTGCAAGTTTTCGATCATAGCGTCAACGTCAGCGTCTTTGATTTCAGCTGATTTACGTTCAACTTCTAAGCCGTCAAATGCTTTTACTTCAACTTCTGGATAAACTTCTACAGTTGCTTCAAAAACTAAAGCGTCTTCTTTATGTTCAACTTTCTCAATGTTCGGCATACCTACCGCATTGATTTTTTCTTGTTGAATTGCTTCAAAAACGCTATCACGAATGATGTCATTTACAACTTCTTGATAAATGCTTGCACCGTATTCGCGACGAACAACGTTTTCAGGTACTTTACCTGGACGGAAGCCGTTGATCTTCACAGTTTTGGCAGTGCGCTTCAAACGAGCTTCAAATTGCTCGTTAATACGGCTCGTCGGTACAGACACATTTAAACGACGGGCAACGCCCGAAACCGCTTCAGTCGTTACTTGCATGGCTTCCTCGATAAAAATTAGTTAGTAGGAACAGTTTTTAAAAAAGTGCTGTATTATATGACAACTTTCAAGATATACAAAATTAACCGATCACTTCATGTAAGTGAAGAACATTATTCTAGTAAATTTCACAGTAATTTTATGATTTTTTAAATATTTTTCATAAGCACTTAAGTAAAACTAATTTTTTAGTTATTCTTTATAAATCTAAATTTACAATCATTTTTCATAAATTTATCGCTTTTTAAAACAATTAAACACAATCAAATAATTAGCTATTTTTTAATACTAAAACCCATCCAACCTTTCACATTTCCTTCACAATTCTATCGACAAATCCAATTAACACAAACTGTACATATAAATAAGAATTATTATTATTCGCATAACCTTTATGATTTAAAGTCCTGAAATTATGTCTTTCATCAAAACCCGCAAGAAAATTGTATCGTCTGCAATTGCTTCTTCTCTCTCTGTGATAGCAACCGCTGCTATCGCACAAGAACAAGTTGAAGTATTAAAAACTATTAATGTGCATGCTGAAGCAAATCAAGCAGAATCATTGAAAATAGATCAGTCTGCGAACGCGAAATTTGTAGCTCCGCTAAAAGATACGCCAAAATCGGTGTCAATTCTTTCCCAAAAGCTACTTCAAGAAACGAATTCAAATACCCTACTCGAAGCTCTACGCAATGAACCAGGTATTACACTTGGTGCTGGTGAAGGCGGCGTTCCATATACAGATATTCCTTATATTCGTGGTTATAACGGCCAATCTTCTATTTATGTTGATGGTGTTCGTAATGCAACAGCTCAAACTCGTGACATGTTTGCGATTGAACAAGTTGAAGTCATCAAGGGCTCAAGCTCTGCTTTAACTGGGGGAAGCGGGATTGGTGGCAGCATTAACCTTATTCCAAAAATTGCCCATGAAGGTAATGTTTATCAAGGATCTGTTGCGGGTGGTACAGACAACTACCGTCATATTCAGCTTGATGCCAACAAAGACTTTGGCAATGGTGTTGCTGGCCGTGTTGTTGTTATGGGCCATGAAAATGACAAACCTGGTCAAAGTAATGGAGCCGAATACGCTCGTGTTGGTATTGCACCGAGCCTAGCGCTCGGCTTAGGTTCTGCAAACCGAGCTACATTAAGCTATTACTTCTTAAAAAGTAATGATGAACCTGATTCAGGTATTCCATTCAATAACCCAAACCTTGTTAATAATGATGGTACACCGAAATCAAATGTTCCTGCTGGTGCAGAAAAAGGAGATGGTAAGCCTGTCGCTGTTAAGCAAGGAGCATATTATGGTTGGAAAGCGCGTGATTTCGACAAACGCGAAAACCATATTGGCTCATTGAAGTTAGAACATGACTTTAATGATGATCTAACACTTAGTAACACAGCAAGCTATAGCCGCTCTAAAGCAGACTATATCTACACTAACCCAGATGACTCTAAGAGCAACATTTATAAAAATCAAGTTTGGCGCCGTGTTACACAATCTATTCGTGAAACAGAAGCGTTCACAGATCAACTATCTTTAGCCGGAAAACTTCAAACTGGTCAGCTTACACATAGTTTTAATGTAGGTGCTGAATATAGTCGTGAAGAGACTGAACGTGGCTCATATAACATCATCTACCCTGGTTATAAGGGAACAACGACAACTGGCTTTGATAATACATGTAAAAATAATGATGGGTGGTGTACCAGTTTAACAAATCCATCTGGGAATGCCCCATGGTTAGGTTCATTAACAACGAATCCAAAACAAAGAACATCAACCAATGAAACAGTATCAATTTATGCTTTAGATAGCATTGAATTCAATAAATACTGGTTGCTCAATTTAGGTGCGCGTTGGGATAAATTCGATTCAGAGTTAAAGTTCAATAAGGACTACGTAAGTGGCAGCACTACTACGCCTGCTGGAACTGTGTATACCAATGACTCTGATTTCTTCTCGTATCAAGCTGGCGTAGTATTCCGTCCAACTGAACATGGCAGTATTTATGCAAGCTATGCTACCGCTGCTAACCCAGTAGGTATGGATGCTGATATTGATGGCCTGTCTGCATCGAATCAGGCTTTAGATCCAGAAAAAGCTCGTACTTATGAAGTGGGAACAAAATGGAGCCTTTGGGAAAATCGCGCGAATGTTACAGCCGCAATTTTCCGTACCGAAAAGCAAAATACGCGTATTGCAGTTGATGCAAACACCACAACCAATGCTGGTGAAAGTAAAGTTGATGGTTTTGAGCTTGGTTTAACTGGTCATATTACCGATAAATGGGAAATGGCTGTAGGTTATAGCTATCTTGATAGTGAAGTTGAAAAAGCTGCCTACAATGCTGTTGCTCAAGAAGGCAAACCTCTACCATTCGTTGCAAAAAATAGTGCAAGCTTATGGACCACTTATAAAGTTCTACCAAAACTAACCGTAGGCGCAGGTGCACAATACCGTGACCAAGTGTATGCAAACACAAATCCAAATACCGCATTGACTTCAACCAAAATCTTACCTGCATTCACTATTTACAATGCAATGGTTCAGTATAAAGTTGATGAAAATGTAGATCTACAATTAAATGTTAATAATATTTCTGACAAACGTTACTTTACTAGTGCCCATGCAGCTCATTATGCAAATGAGGGTGAAGGTCGTAACGCAGTGTTAGCAATTAACTTTAAATATTAATCCTAAATCCCATAATATTTTTATGGATTTCATTTAGTTTCTATAAAATAGCCTCATCATGAGGCTATTTTTACAAATAGAATATATCTTAAAAGGTGTTTGCCGTGATTCATCATATCCCCAGTGTTTTAAGCAAAGAGCAAGTTGCCGAGTTTCGTAAGCTCATGGAAGATGCCGATTGGGTAGGTGGCAAAGTGACTGCCGGCACCTTGTCTGCTTCAGTGAAAAGAAATCAGCAACTCTCCGAACAGGACCCACTTACTCATCATTTAAGTGATCTTGTCATCAAAGCAATTTGGCAAAATCCAGTGTTTCAGGCCGCAGCCCTACCCCACAAAATTATTCCACCACTTTTTAATCGTTATGATGAACATGAAAGCTTTGGTTTCCATGTAGATAACTCGATTCGCCTTATCCGTGGAACTTCTGAACAGCTACGCACTGATTTATCTTGCACATTATTTTTAAGTGAACCAGATGAATATGAAGGTGGTGACCTAGTGATTGAAGACACTTATGGTTATCACGAAGTTAAATTACCGGCAGGTGATGTCGTGCTCTACCCGTCTACTAGCCTGCACGAAGTCAGTAGCATTACCACAGGTACTCGTTTTGCTTCTTTTTTCTGGGTACAAAGTTTGGTCCGTGACGATAGTAAACGTCATCTTTTATTTAATCTTGATGAGAGCATTCGAGAACTACGTAAATCACACGGCGATAACTATTCAGAAGTCATGAAGCTGACCAACATTTATCATAATTTAATCCGTATGTGGTCAGAACTGTAACTATATTTATTTTTGCCTTTTTAAGACCAGATAATCTTTTTTACCTTAATAAGGCAAAAATATGAAAATTATTTCCCCAAAAAAACAAAACAGCGCAAAATTAGAAAATTATTTTCTAAACAACTTAACTAAAATTATGATAAGAATTTCGTACAAGGTGTAATCATTGTTTAGATGTGATATATCTAAATAACAAGATTACCTGCAAACCACCAAACTTATTATTTCACGGTCTAGAGATGAAAACGAATTACTTGTTTGCCCAGCCTACTCAAGCAAGACATCATCTGCAACTCCTGATGCTGCGCCAAGCGCGCGTATAAAAATTTTGTCTGCATTTTAAAGCAGCACTTCAAAATTACCTTTAATTTTTCTGAATTAGATACCATATATTAAGTAGAGACGTTGCCTTTTAAATATATCCAGAGCAACCGCGCTACGAGACAAGGAGTTTTCTCATGATGTTGGCTGACCCTAGCAAAAAATACCGCCGTATGTACCAGCGTGTGGATTTACCAGATCGCCAATGGCCAAATAACGAAATTACAAAAGCGCCAATCTGGATGAGTACGGATTTACGTGACGGTAACCAAGCAATTTTTGAACCGATGAACATGGAACAAAAATTTAAAATGTTCAAAATGCTTGTAAAAATCGGTTTTAAACATATTGAAATCGGTTTCCCTTCTGCATCTCAAATTGACTTCGATTTTACTCGTATGTTGATCGAAGAAAATCATATTCCTGATGACGTATACATTGAGGTTTTGGTTCAAGCACGTGACCATTTAATTGAACGTACTTTTGAATCTTTGGCAGGTGCTAAACGCGCAATTGTGCATATTTATAACTCGAACTCTCCAACCTTCCGTCAAAAGGTGTTGAATGTAGATGTTGATGGCGCAAAACAATTAGCAATTAATGCTGCTCAAAAAGTTAAAGAGTATGCGGCTCAATATCCTCAAACTGACTGGATTTTCCAATACAGCCCAGAGTGTTTCTCTGCAACTGAATTAGAAGTCGCTAAAGATGTCTGTGATGCCGTCACAGAAATCTGGGATGCACGTCCAGATCATAAAGTGATTTTAAACTTGCCAGCGACTGTAGAAGTTTCTACACCAAATGTTTATGCAGACCAAATTGAATGGATGCATCGTAATTTGGCGCGTCGTGATGGCGTAATCATTTCTGTTCACTGCCACAATGACCGCGGCTGTGGTATTGCTGCATCAGAACTTGCCATTATGGCGGGTGCTGACCGTGTTGAAGGCTGTGTGTTCGGTAATGGTGAACGTACAGGTAACGTTGACGTTGCAGCAATTGCATTGAACATGTACACCCAAGGTGTAGCACCAGAGTTAGATTTTTCTAATATTAATGAAGTGATTGCAACGGTTGAAGAATGTACTGGTTTACCTGTACACCCTCGTCATCCATATGCAGGCGACTTGGTATTTACTGCATTCTCTGGTTCACATCAGGATGCGATCAAAAAAGGCTTCGAGTACCAGAAAAACGAAGAAATCTGGGATATGCCTTACTTACCAATCGACCCGAAAGATTTGGGCCGTGACTACGATGCTGTAATTCGTGTAAATAGTCAGTCTGGTAAAGGTGGTATCGCTTATTTATTAGAATCAAACTACAACGTTGTGTTGCCACGTCGTTTGCAAATCGAATTCAGTCAGGTTGTTCAACAATATGCTGATGAGAACGGTACAGAAATTAACGCTAAAGAGATCTGGACGTTATTTAAAGACGCGTATGTTGATGTGAAGAATCATCACTACACAGTCAAACACTACAAGTTATCTGACATTAATGGCACTCAAATTATCGAACTTGATATTGATGTCGAAGGTGAAACACAACAACTTCGTGGTGAAGGTAATGGACCAATTTCTGCATTCTTAAATGCTCTTCAATTACCAATTGACGTATTGAACTATGAAGAACGTAGTATTAGTTCAGGTGCAAATGCGAAAGCCTTAACTTTAATTGAACTTCAAGTAAAAGGTACTGGTAAAGGTTCGTTTGGTGCCGGTGTTCATGACAATACAGTCACCTCATCTATTGAAGCAATTATTGCGTGTACCAACCGTTTGATTGATCAAGGTGTTTTAAGTACAGATCAGGTTGTTGCCGCCGCTGTTTAATTAAAAAAAAGACTTTGGAAAGGATACCTAGCTTGGTATCCTTTCTTTTTATTCCTGAAAGATTTAAAAGGCGAAATGTTCCCGTGTCTTTTCCAGCTGATTCAGTGGGGTTAGTCACTCCGCAAAAGTTCCAATTTGAAGAACCATTACACCTTGAATGTGATCGTGTTTTGCCACGTTTTGAACTAATGGTCGAAACCTACGGCACTTTAAATGCTGATAAATCAAATGCAATTTTAATCTGTCATGCTCTTTCCGGACATCATCATGCAGCGGGTTATCACCACGAAGATGATAAAAAAGCTGGATGGTGGGATAGTTGTATTGGCCCGGGTAAGGCAATTGATACGAATAAGTTTTTTGTAGTTTCGCTAAATAATATTGGTGGGTGTAATGGCTCAACTGGCCCGACCTCACCAAATCCTGAAAACGATAACCGTCCTTATGGACCTGATTTCCCATTAGTAACGGTACGCGACTGGGTTAAAACTCAGGCCATGCTTTCTGACCGTTTGGGTGTAGATGTCTGGTATGCAGTGGTCGGTGGATCATTAGGAGGCATGCAAGCACTACAATGGTCCGTAGACTACCCTGACCGCCTACAAAAATGTGTGATTATTGCCAGTGCACCAAAGCTTTCAGCACAAAATATTGCATTTAATGAGGTTGCTCGTCAGTCAATCTTGTCTGATCCAGATTTCCATCATGGCCGTTATTTAGAAAATGATAGTTATCCGAAACGCGGACTAATTTTGGCTCGCATGGTCGGTCATATCACCTATCTTTCAGAAGAAGCCATGAAACAAAAATTTGGCCGTGATTTAAAATCTGGCAAATTTATGTACGGTTTTGATGTCGAGTTTCAAGTCGAAAGCTATTTACGTTATCAAGGTGAACAGTTCAGCCGTAACTTTGATGCCAATACCTATCTCATCATGACTAAAGCTTTAGATTACTTTGACCCATCACGTGAGTACGGTCATTCTTTAACTGAAGCGATGGGTAAAACTAAATGCCAGTTCCTTATTGTCTCGTTCACAACTGACTGGCGTTTTGCACCAAGCCGCTCACAAGAAATTGTAGATGCACTTATTACCAATCATAAGCCAGTAAGTTATCTCGACATTGATGCTGAACAAGGCCATGACTCGTTCTTATTCCCGATTCCACTGTATGTCAAAACCATGCGCGCTTTCTTAGGCGGTGAAGAACACTTAAAATCGACATCACTGGAGGCAAGCTAATGCGTATTGATCAACAACTGGCAGAAAAGTGGATTAAACCCGGCTCAAGCGTACTCGACTTAGGGTGTGGTGACGGTGAATTACTCGCTCATATGAGCCAAAAGCATCAAATTCGTGCTTATGGCTTAGAAATTGATCAAGAAAAGATTGCAATTGCCGTCAGTCGCGGGTTAAATATTATTCAACAAGATTTGAATCTCGGCTTAAGCCGCTTTGCAGACCAGTCCTTTGACTATGTGGTTATGGCACAAGCTTTGCAAGCCGTAGATGCACCCGATGTTTTATTAAGAGACATGTTGCGTGTGGGTAAACAGGCAATTATTACTTTTCCAAACTTTGCACATTGGAAGACTCGCTCTTTTCTTGCATTAAAAGGAATGATGCCTGTATCGGATGCTCTACCATATATGTGGTATAACACTCCCAACATTCATTTATGTACATTTAAAGATTTCGAAGCACTATGTGCTGAAAATCAGATACAAATTATTAATCGACTCGCCGTCAATGGAAATCAGCAGGGAAGCCTGTTAAGCAAACATGTTCCGAATTTGTTTGGTGAAGTCGCTATTTATCGAGTGAGTGCACTATGAAAAAGACATTATTTAGCACACTATTTGCAGGACTGCTAAGTATGCAGGCTCATGCAGATTATATCGCCCAGCCACAATCGGTTGCGAGTCAGGCTGCACGTTTTTCAACAATGGGGATTAACGATCTTCAGAAAGCAGCAAAAGCTGGTCAAGCAGGCGCACAGTTTTATCTTGGTACACATTATCAATATGGTAAAGATGTAGCAAAAGATGACAAACAGGCTTTCGCATGGTTTAAAGCAGCAGCGGATCAAGGTTTATCGCCAGCACAATTAAACGTAGGCCGCATGTATGCCGACGGTATTGGTGTTAAAAAAGATGAGTCTATGGCTCGTAAATACTTTGAAAAAGCAGCAAGCAATGGCGATAACCGTGCAAGCTATAACCTTGCGATGATGGAAGAGCAAAAGAAAAACTACGTTGGTGCTTACCAATGGTATGAGCTTTCAACTCGTGATGGCATGCTCGACAATAAAGTGATTAGCCTATCTGAAGGTAAGAAAACTGCTCTAGCAGCGAACTTAACTCAAGAACAAATCCGTACAGCACGTGACCGTGCGGACAAATGGATTCAAGCACAATAATAACGGTTCATCCGTAAAAAACCTTACTCGACTAAAGCCACCTTGTATGCTCTACAAGGTGGCTTTAGTTTAGGTTGTCCCATTTTATATTCTATTTGTTTTCCTCTATATCCCCTTCCAAAAAACACGTAACATAACTGATGTTTGATATTAGCTATAAAGTTTGGTTTTATTATGTCTACCCCACATTGGTTTGATCAGGGCAGTTTAGTTCTTGCCAGCAATAACAAAGGTAAAGTCGCAGAGTTTGAAAAACTTTTTGAACAGCTTAAGTTACCAGTAGAAATTATTCCTCAAGGTCGCCTTAATATTCCTGATGCAATTGAAGATGGTTTAAGCTTTATTGAAAATGCCATTATTAAAGCTCGTCATGCCTCTAAAATTTCAGGTAAACCTGCTATGGCTGATGACTCAGGCATTTGTGTTCCTGTTTTAGGCGGTGCACCTGGCATTTATTCTGCACGCTATGCTGGAGAACATGGTGACGATGCAGCCAACAATGCCAAATTATTAAATGACCTTTTACCCTACCGTAAAAATGGTGAAGTAATTGAAGGTATGTTTGTGTGCGTACTTGCTTTAGTCACTCATGCTGAAGATCCTTTACCACAAATTTTCCAAGGCATTTGGCACGGCGAAATTTTAGAAGCGCCACGTGGTGAAAATGGCTTTGGTTATGACCCACTATTCTGGTTACCTGAGCTACAAGTGTCTAGCGCTGAATTATCTAAAGAAGATAAGAATAAGATTAGTCATCGTGGACAAGCGATGCAGTTATTTAGAGAGAGCTTACAGAAGTAAGCTGATCACATGGCCACAATATGCAGCGTTAGAATATATTAAACTTTGTATAGGCAGACCTTACTTTTCAAAGATGAAAAAGTAAGCAAAAATCTTTTGTTAGACTGATGGTACGTTCATGTACCACAGTCTAACTGGCGGCATCCATGTCGCCTTCGCACAAGCAGATATAGGGGAAAAATTTTTAAATTAATTATAGTGGGAAATGCAAAAATACCGCATAAATCGCAATAAAAATACAACTCACAATCGTCCCTGAGGCAATATAAGCCGCCGATCTTCCCGTCCCTTGATAATGTGTTTCTAGCGCTACAATATTGGCTGCTGGCGGCAGACAGAACATTAAAAACATCACTCCAATTTGCTGACTGATATTTGGAATGGGTAAAAATCTATAAGTTAAGCCACAAAGAATAAACCCGCACACTACTTTAAATGCTTGAGCTTTTGTACTGTAAATTAAGTCTTTTAAATGCACTCGGGTACGGCGTAGCCACATTCCCAGCACACACATACCAGCAAAAGTCATCACAAACTTGGCAACTTCATATACCCAATGTATAGCAGGATGCTCGATATGTTGAGCACCTAACGACCTAAGTAAAAGTGCACAAAATATTGAAATACACGGTGGAGAAGTTAAAACCTTTTTTAATATGTTGAGCTTACTTTGTGGTGCAGTGGTGACTGCCGTAACAGCCCACGCATTGCCAAAAAGAGAGACTCCAATATATAGCGCAACAATAGGAGCTGTAGCATCAGGTCCAAATAAGGCCATAGCAAACGGAAAGCCAAGCCACCCCATGTTGGTATAACTCACGCATAGTGCTAATAATCTGTCTTTAAATAAAGCTAAATAAGCAAAGAAAATAAGAAATGCTGAACCAGAGCTAAACAGCATTAAACTCAAACTACCTGGCTGATAAAATACCATGTTGTAAATAATAACAATTGGAATCAGTAAGCGGGAAAGCCAAGCTGAAAGAACAGGTTTTAACGTTTCTGAAAGAGAAGTCTGAGCAAGTAGAAGTCCTGTGATAAATGCCAATACAGGCAGTAGTAGCGCCACGCTCTCTCCTCTTGCTCATTAAAACCAGCTTGCTATGCTACACCTTTTCAAAATGAAATGTACTCTCCATTTCAAGTAATTTAAGTGACTCTTTTCAAACTATGTATAAATAAAAAAAGAAGATATTCAGTTTATAAAATGAACTTTTTAGGTTTTGACAATCATTCATTGTCTTAAAAATGACATATAAATGTCACATTCCTGTCATGGCAACCTGTTGATATAAAGCAAACTGAAAAGAGGTATAAGATCATGGCCGGTTTATCTATTTGGCATGTCGTTATTTTTGCAATTGTCGTTATTTTATTATTCGGTACGTCGAAATTAAAAAATATCGGTAAAGACGTAGGCGGTGCAGTAAAAGACTTTAAAAAATCAGTTCGTGAAGAAGATGAGACTACTGCTCTTAATACTCCACGTACAATTGATGCCCAAGTCAAAACACCTGACAGCACATCAGTAAAAAGCTAAAGGTTTTCGACCATGCTTGATGTAGGAATGACAGAGCTACTCTGTTTTGCAATTATTGCAATTTTAGTTTTAGGCCCGGATAAACTTCCAGAAGCTGCACGCTTTGCTGGTCGTTGGTATGTTCGCCTAAAACGTTATATTACCAATTTGCAAAATGAGATTGATCAAGAGTTGCGTCTTTCTGAGTTTCGAAAAGAAATGCAAGAAGAACTCAACCGCATTGAAGCACTAGAACGTAAAGTACAACAACAGCTTGAAGAAATTCAAAAGCAAAATATTTCTGAAAATATAGATAAGGCTGAGGCAACCAAATCAGCACCCCAATCTATTCGGATATGTCTTCCTATATCAGGCCATTATAAAGTCCCATACATTAGAAAATTTATGCCTTTAGCATCACCAACTGATATTTCAGAGACATCACCTGTTAAATTGAAGATTGCCGTATGAACCAACTGCCTTCAACCACTGTAAATAATCAGGAAAATTTAGACCAAATGCCAATCATGAGCCATTTGGTCGTTTTACGACGTCATTTATTTAGGATTGTCGGAGTAACCTTATTTTTATTTTTTTGCTTATTACCATTTAGAAATAATACTTACCAATTACTATCTGAACCTTTGAGGCTGCAACTTCCAACCTCCTCCTCAATGATTGCAACAGATGTCACTGCAACATTCATGGCGCCTTTTAAACTCAATTTATTTGTCGCACTTGTGCTGGCAATGCCATTTATTCTGTATGAAATCTGGTCATTTGTTCGTCCAGCGCTGTATCAAAAAGAACGTCATTTAGCACTACCATTACTCATCGGTAGTATTGTCTTGTTTTATGCGGGTGTTGCTTTTGCATATTACATTACTCTTCCGGCAATTTTACATTTCTTTATTAGTGTATCGCCTGAAACTGTTGCACCGATGACGGATATTAATAGCTACCTAAGCTTCTGCTTAAAGTTATTTTTAGTATTTGGACTGACTTTTGAAATTCCAATCGCGACGCTCCTCCTTATTTTAATCGGTGTGGTAAATACAAAAAGCCTTGCTGAAAAGCGACGTTTTATCATTGTTGGATGCTTTTTTGTAGCGATGTTTATTACCCCACCAGATGCAATTTCAATGGTGATGTTAGCCATCCCAATGTGGTTGCTTTTCGAACTTGGCCTACTCTTTGGTAAAATTATTGAGAAAAGAAAAAACCATTCTGCTGAATAAAATGATTTCTAAGAAAAAGCCTGAGCCTACAAGTTCAGGCTTTTTTATGTAGAACACTTTTTAATCTACAAAGCAATAAACTGTCTTCAAAGTGACTTAAAAATGTAAGAAAAGTGTCATTTTCAGTCCATAGAATCAACTCAACAAATATACCCACAAAATTTACGGATTTCTTATGACAACTGCTTCTACTCAACCAACGCGTCGCGAAATTTTAAAATGGTTTTCGGGGATTCCTTTTCTACCATTAGGAGCGATGGCTACGGCAGCAACATTAGCAGGTTGTAATGATAGTGATGACAGCTCAGTAGTCACTCCAACACCACAACCAAGCAAATTTAAAAATGCAAAATTCACAGCAATGCCAGCGCCAACAACTGCGGCAGACCGTGCAACAACTGTAGTGAATTCTAAATTAAAAATTGATTGGGAAAATTCAACCAGTACTGAATACCAACTCGCTTATAAACCTTTCTTTAAAACTGGTGATAGCGTACCAAAACTTGGTGGTGGGACGATTATCGCGGGTGGTTATTTTGATGTTAACGGCAATCCAATTATGGATAAGTCAGTTGCTGGTAAAGAACGTCAGTTCTTTTCAGACTGTCCAGATGGTTCATCTCTAATTCAATTAGAAGGTGCGAAAGTTGAAGGCGTAGCAAACCCAGTGTTCCACGTTGTTCAATTTGAATATAACTCTAAAGACCAAGCAGGAGGTGATACTTACGGTCAATTACCTTCACCAATCGCAATTTTAACTTTAGATCAAGACCAAAAAACAGGTCACCTAGAACTTAAAAAATACTTCAACGTTGATACTGCACCAGTACACGGTTTATGGATTACTTGCGGTGCTAGCTTATCACCTTGGAACACTCACTTATCAAGTGAAGAATATGAACCAGATGCATTCAATCAAGGCATTGGCGGTACAGATCCAAAATATCTTGGTAAATACTTCTTTGGTGATGAAACTAAAGCAAACCCATATAACTACGGTCATTTGCCAGAAGTAACAGTTAACCTTGATGGTACTGGTAGCATTAAAAAACACTATTGTTTAGGTCGTATTTCTCACGAACTTATCCATGTTATGCCAGACAACCGTACAGCACTTATGGGAGATGACTACACCAACGGTGGCTTTTTCATGTTCGTTGCAGATAAAGAAAAAGATTTATCAGCAGGGACACTATATGTTGCTAAATACATCAATACTCTAACTGAAACCTCAACTGCTAGCATTCAATGGATCAAACTTGGCCATGCGACAAGTAAAGAAATTGAGGATTTAGTTGCTGGTGGGATTAAGTCAACTGACATCATGGAAAGTTTAACAACCAATCCAAATGATGCCAGCTATACTGAAATCACTTTGGCAAAGAAACAGCTTTGGGTCAAACTTAAACCAGGTATGGAAAAAGCAGCAGCTTTCTTGGAAACACATCGTTATGCAGCACTAAAAGGTGCAAGTATGGCATTCACCAAGATGGAAGGTACTAACGTAAATATTAAAGATAAAGTTGCTTACTCTGCTTTAGCTAATATTCAAGATTCAATGGTCATTGGTGGTAAAGGTTATGTCGCTGGACATAATGTCGCGTTCTCTAAAAAAATTACTGCTGGTGGCGTGCTTGCACACAAGTTAGGTAATAGCTTTACAGACAACGAAGGTAGCGCAATCAATAGCGAGTGGGTTCCTCTTTACTCATATATGCTACTCATGGGTGAAGATCTTGCTGCGAAAGATAGTTTAGGTAATACAGCGAATCCAGACAAAATTGCTAGCCCAGACAATCTGAAGTTCTCTGAAACTTTACGCACATTATTCATTGGTGAAGACTCAGGTAACCACGTGAATAACTTCTTATGGGCATACAATGTAGATACCAAAGAGTTAACACGTTTACTTTCTACACCGGCAGGTGCAGAGTCAACAGGTTTACATGCGGTAGATTCAATCAACGGTTGGACTTACATCATGAGCAACTTCCAACATCCAGGCGACAGTAGTAGTGTACCTGAGGATGTTAAGGCATTAATTAACCAAAATTACAACAATGGTTATAGTGCTAACGTCGGCTATATTACAGCAGACCCAATTGCCCCTTCAGTCACAACTAAATAATTTTTCATAAGCTCTCTAAACATTAAAGCTGGCTAAGACCAGCTTTAATGTTTTTACATTCAGCTTTTACTTTTTATGAAAAATAAATGAAAAATTACAGAACTTTTCATTAACTTATCATCAAAACGTCAACGCCTCGTCACATTCACAAACTAAGCTCATGAAGAATTTTAGAACAATCTCTTTATTTACTTAGGAATTTCCCATGACAGAGCTGACGCCATATCATGAAGACCAAGAATTGGATAACAATACTTCTGACAATATCCACTTTCGTGACATTTTAGAACAACACATCAGTCGCCGTAGTTTAATTACTAAAGCAGCAAGTGGTGCTGTAGCGTTAACTTTAGCCTCTACATTAACAGGCTGTAATGATAGCGATGATGATTCAGGTTCTAACAACGGTGGAACCACACCTGTAGATCCAAATAAAAAACCAGAAAAATTAACTTTTACCACAGTTGCGAAAAACCATAATGATATTGTGACTGTACCTGAAGGTTATGAAGCGAATGTCATTTTTGCTTTGGGTGATTCAATCAACCCTAATTTTGGCGAATGGGACGATAATAATATTCCATCTGGCCCAAGCTTCCAGTTCCGTTCAGGTGACTGTCATGATGGTATGCATTATTTTGGTTTAAATACTTCAACAAACCGCTTTGACGAGAGTGCTTCAGCGCAAGGTTTGTTGGTCATGAATCACGAATATATCAATCAAACTTTCCTTCACCCAAAAGGCCCAACTAAGGTTGACGGTCGCCGTCCTGAAGATGAGGTCATTCGTGAAACCAATGCGCATGGCGTTTCTATTGTTTACATCAAAAAAGATGCTGCAACTCAAAAAGTAACAATTGATAAAAATTCTATTTTTAACCGCCGTATTACAGCATCAACAGAGATGGATTTTGCAGGTGCTGCAGCTGGTTCTGGCTTGCTTGCAACTCGCTTCTCCCCGACTGCTCGTAAAACACGTGGTACCCATAATAACTGTGGTAATGGTTATACGCCTTGGGGCACATACTTAACGACCGAAGAAAACTTTATTGGTTACTTTGCTCGTAGTACGACTGATGACGCATTACGTACTCCAGAAGAAATTATTGCACTGAAACGCTATGGCTTAAAAGCAGGATCTGGCTCACGTTATGGCTGGGAAACAGCAATTGGTCAAGTAGAGTCACAAGACTTATATGACCGCTGGAATGCCGATGTAAAAGCTGCACAAGCTACCCAAGACTACCGTAACGGTCCAAATACATTCGGCTGGATGGTCGAGATTGATCCGTTTGATGTTCGCCAAAACCCGGTTAAGCGTACCTCATTGGGACGTTTTGCACATGAAGATAGTGCTTGTCGTGCCGTAGCAGGTCAACCATTAGCATTTTATATGGGTGATGATTCTCGCGGTGAATACATCTATAAGTTCGTCTCTACCGCAGTGTGGGATGTCAAAGATGTAAATCGTGGTTATGCGGCTGGCGACAAATACATGAACGCAGGTAAATTGTATGTTGCCAAGTTTAATAACGATGGTTCAGGTCAATGGATTGAACTTGCCTATGGCAAAAATGGCTTAAATGAAAGCAACACGACCTACCCATTTAAATCTCAAGCTGACGTTGTCACATTTGCACGTTTAGCTGCCGATGCAGTCGGTGCTACAAAAATGGACCGCCCAGAATGGTGTACGGTCAACCCAGTAAACGGTGAAGTCTATGTGACCCTAACCAACAACTCAAATCGTGGTAAAGATTACGCGACCGATGCTGCAAACCCACGTAACTACACAGACCTCTACAACGGCACTAAAGAGCAAAAGGGTAACGTGAACGGTCATATCATCCGTTTTAAAGAAACTGATGACAAAACCACTGCTGAAACCTTCAAATGGGATATTTATCTATTCGGTGCTGAAGCATCTATGGCTTCAAACATCAACTTATCAGGTTTAACAGACAACAATGATTTGTCATCTCCAGATGGTATGTGGTTTGACCCACGTGGCGTACTTTGGATTCAAACAGATGATGGCGCATACACTGATGTCACTAACTGTATGATGCTTGCTGCGCTACCAGGCCAGATTGGCGATGGTGCTCCGGCAACTACGTCAAATGGTCAGCAAACTTTAGTCGGTGCTAAAGTTACTGACTCAACTTTGCGCCGTTTCTTGGTGGGACCTAAGCAATGTGAGATTACAGGTATTGCGATGACACCTGACTACAAAGCAATTTTCATTAATGTTCAACACCCTGGCGAAGATTCTGCAAGTTACTCGACACCAGAAAGTAACTGGCCAGCAACCCAGAAAGATCCAAGTAACAAAACTGCGCGTCCACGCTCAGCAACTGTTGTGATTACCCGTAAAGATGGTGGTGTGATCGTGGGTTAATTCTTAGATGATTAAAAATGCCGGTCAATTGATCGGCATTTTTATTATCATCGATTTAAGAGAACCTGCTGCTGAACAATTTGCCCACTGTGCTCGCCTTGTTGGGTCTTTTCTAACCAAACCCATTCATTATTGGTCATTCTTAAAAAATTTGAACAACGTGTACCATACACAGGACTTTGAATAAAAGTCGATGATAATAACTCTTCCATTTCTGGCTGAATGCCGGTATTGGGTAATAATGCCGTTGTGACCTTACGTTCATCTTCAAGAATATCCCATGCAGCATGTTGCAAAGTTAACTCTTCCGTCTGGTGCTGAAGCATAGGCAAAAACTCTTGCGTAAAACGTGTTCTTAAATGTCTGGTTTTTTCCCAATGTTCAGACATCAAACCATTTGAAACCACATAAACACCATTGGCTAATACTTGCGGGGCTTCACCACGGTTACTCATATAAACCGCTTGATCAGCATTTCCCATAAACAGGTTAAAGCCAGCGAAGTTCTGTTGCTGCTGTTCTAATTGTTGAGCAAATCGAATCGGCAATAAATCTGACTCTAAAAAAGCCTGAACTAAGTGCCCTCGAGAAGTTTCATATGATTTTTGTTCTCGTCCATCACGAAAATTGGTCAAGACAGCCCATCGGCCTTCAGGTGTAACGCCCATCCAAGTCCCACCCGACTGTAAATCTTGCCCAGCAATAATCGGTGTATGTTGCCACTGATGTAACAAGGCTGTTGGTCGATGGTAGAACTCATCCCGATTTGACATAAGACATAAGGGCATATCATCCAGAACATGCCATGCTAAAGCCACAATACACATCTTTTCTTATTCCCTATCTTTACACATTGAATGTACAACATTTTTCACATCATTCCGCTACAATCTGTCAAAACGTAAGATCAAGGAGCAGCAATGCTGACCTATCCTAATATCGATCCGGTCGCAATACATCTAGGACCTCTTCAAGTTCATTGGTATGGACTCATGTATTTATTGGCATTTTTATGTGCTTGGGGGCTTGCTTCCTACCGTGCCAAACAGCGTGATGGCTGGACATCAGAAATGGTTTCCGATCTGGTGTTTTACGGTGCTTTAGGTGTCGTTCTGGGCGGTCGTGTCGGCTACGTCCTTTTCTATGAGTTTGATAAATTCCTTGAAAATCCGATTTGGCTATTCCAAGTCTGGACAGGCGGTATGAGTTTCCATGGCGGCTTCTTAGGCGTCATGATTGCGATGTTATTTTGGTGTAAAAAATATCAAAAAACATGGTTCCAAACCCTCGACTTTATTGCCCCATGTGTACCGACTGGCTTAATGTTTGGGCGCTTTGGTAACTTTATTGGTGGAGAGTTATACGGTCGTGCGGTAACTGACCCAAATTATCCATTCGGTATGATCTTCCCAACTGATCCATTACAACTGGTACGTCATCCATCACAAATTTATCAAGCAATTTGTGAAGGCTTAATCCTATTTATTGTCTTGTGGTGGTTTAGTTCAAAACCACGTCCACGCATGGCGGTTTCTGCCCTATTTTTAATGGGCTATGGTGTTGCACGCTTCGTAATGGAATTCTTCCGTCAACCAGATGCCGACCAAGGTTTTATTTTGTTTGGCTGGATGACTAAAGGTCAGATCCTCACCGTTCCGATGCTACTGATAGGCCTTTGGATGATGTGGTATGCCTACCAAAAGAAAATCTATGACTGGGGCCCACAAAAGAACAGTTAATATGATAAATCAGAGGAGTTTCGGCTCCTCTTTTCTTTTTTATGCTACAGTTTTTACTCTCCTAAAAATGAAGATACGACATGCTGGAATTCTGGTTTAACACTCAAGTCCCGACATTTAAAAAATTAGTAATTTTAATTATTACACTGTTGATCTGTATTGGGTTATATCAGTACCAACCACTGCCTTTAGATACCATTCTAATGTTTACAGGAACTGGGGTTATTTTTTTAATCTGTCGCTATTTTAAATTGCATTTTGCTCAAAAAAATCCAACTGGCCTACTTTATCGCCTGCTGACGTGGATACCTATCGCTCTTTTATTTGCACTTATTTTTGTTAAAACAATGCCGAACTTGCTGATCTGGGGTGTGCAAGGAATCGCTTTTATGGCACTTGCTGCTTTTATTTTTTCACCTCAATCACTTTTTAATAAATAGGCTCAATATATGTTGGCTTATTGGTACAACGCACCACGTCACATCAAACTTATCTTCATTATTGTTGTTTGTGTTGCAGTTTATGCTGCTAATCAAGTTCAGCCCTTACCTCCTATTTATACAATACTCAGCCTTATTTTCGGGTTTGGCTTACATATTGGGCATTTCTTGAATACCAAACTTTCAAACAACACATCAGGCAAATCGAGCTTGAGACTTTTAATCAAAACCTATCCTATTTTGATCATTATTATTTTGATGTATTTGCTCCCTGTTCAGCTTAAATGGATTCATCTCATACAAGCTTTAGGCTTTGTACTGATTGGCTTTTTCCTTGTCTCGATTTATCAAAATCGCGCTAAACGATTTTAATTACAAACTATTGCTCGCTTTCCTACCTGTCATTAAACCATGTTATTATCTTCCACGGTTTATTGATCCAGAAACCATCTCCCCTTCTATTTTATGGAATTAATCCGAGCTCGAGAGTGTTATGCGTGCATATTTAGACCTACTACAACATATCCTTGATAATGGCGGTGACAAAGGCGACCGTACAGGCACAGGAACCCGTTCTGTATTTGGTCATCAAATGCGTTTTGATCTCTCTAAAGGTTTTCCTTTACTCACCACAAAAAAAGTTCATTTCCGTTCTATCGTGATTGAGTTACTTTGGTTTTTAAAAGGCGACACCAACGTCCAATACCTAAAAGACAATAAAGTTTCAATTTGGGATGAATGGGCAACAGCAGAACAAACTGCTCGCTTTGGCCGTCCAGAGCATGAACTTGGACCAGTCTATGGTCATCAATGGCGTAATTTCGGCGCAACTAAAAATGCTGACGGTACTTATAATCAAGATGGTTTTGACCAGATTAAATGGTTAATTAACGAAATTAAGACCAATCCAAACTCGCGCCGTTTAATTATTTCTGGCTGGAACCCAAATGAAGCTGGACAAGTTGCCTTACCGCCTTGCCATACGCTCTTCCAATTTTTCGTACAAGACAACAAGTTGTCATGCCAGCTTTATCAACGTAGTGCTGACGTGTTTTTAGGCGTACCTTTTAATATTGCGAGTTATGCTCTACTCACCCATATGATTGCTCAAGTATGCGGTTTAGGTGTAGGTGATTTTGTCTGGACTGGTGGTGATACGCATCTTTATGCCAACCATTTTGAACAAGCTAAACTTCAATTGACACGTGAGCCTTTACCGCTATGCCAATTGAAACTAAATACAGAAATAACTGACTTATTTGATTTCAAATTTGAAGATATCGAGATTGTAGGTTACGAGTCACATCCGGCAATTAAAGCACCAGTTGCAGTATAACGAAGGCTTAAATTTCATTAGATTACGGTTTAGAGAATAAGATTATGGCATGGCAAAATGTAGAAGTTGTCCACGTTGTGGCAATGGACAAAAACCACTGTATTGGTAAAGGCAATGCGTTGCCATGGCATATTTCTGCCGACTTAAAACATTTTAAAGAAATCACACAAGGCGGTGTGGTCGTGATGGGCCGTAAAACCCTTGAGTCTATGGGCCGTGCTCTACCAAACCGTGTGAATTGGGTGATTACCCGTGACATTAACTGGCAATTTGACGGCGTTAAAGTTGCGTATTCAATTGAAGATGCCTTAAATGCAGCTTTAGAAGATGTAAAGAATACCGAAAAACAAGCGTTGTTCATTATTGGTGGTGGTGAAATCTTTAAGCAAACCTTATCGATTGCAGACCGTCTTGAGCTCACTCATGTTGACTTAGATGTACAAGGTGATGCACATTATCCAACAATACCGAGTGAGTTTCATAAAACCGCAAGTGAACAGCATGTTGATGAAAAATCAGGAACTTCATTCGAGTTTGCCACTTATAAAAAATAATTTTATGGATGCCTATGCACAATATCGGAACACGTGAATTTATTACTGCTCTACTTTTTGGGCTATTACATAGTTTATTCACGCTGTTTATTGTGTTCTCTAGTATTTGGGTATGCGTAGCGCTTTGGGTTCAACAACCTTTTGGCTGGTTAGGTAGCCGCATACTCATTGGCATCTGGATTGCTTTTGCACTCAGCATGGTTGGCTTATATGTTGAAGGTCATATTATTAGCCGCCGTACCGATATCCTGATTTATCTTTTAGCGTTTGCCTGCTCTCTTGTTTGGTATTTTTCCATAACTGCACGTCAAGATCGTGACTGGAATCCAGAAGTTGCCAATATGCTGAGCTATGAAAAGCACGGCGATGTAATCACTTTACACAATGTTCGTAACTTCAACTGGCATCTTGATGGAACTTATGATGTGCGATGGGAAACCCGAACATTTGATCTTAAGCAATTAAATGGCATAAACATCATTGCCTCTTACTGGATGGGACCACAAATTGCTCATACACTGGTAAGCTTCGAATTTAAGAATCAGCAACCTTTGGTCTTCTCAATCGAGATTCGCAAAGAAAAAACTGAAGAGTTTTCGGCAATTGGCGGTTTTTTTAGAAAATATGAACTGAGCTTAATTGCTTCTGATGAGAAAGATATTGTCTATACGCGTAGCAACATCCGTAAAGAGCAAGTTTATAATTTTCCAGTCAATATGCCGCGTAGCGAGCAAAAAGCGCTATTTTTAGAATATCTTAAGAAATCGGATGAGCTACGCAAGAAGCCTGAGTGGTACAACACCCTTACGAGTAACTGTACAACCTTAATTTTCGATATGGTTCAAGCAATTAACCCATATCAGCTTCCCAAAGATTATCGTCTAATCGCTTCGGGTTACTTACCTAATTATTTATATGACCTTAAAGCACTTAATCAAAATATCAGTTTAAAACAGTGGTATCAAATTGCGCATATCAACCCAAGAACTGAAAATTTTGAACAGCTCTCAGATCAGAGTAGTGAACACTTCTCTCAAATCGTTCGACAAGGTTTACCTAAAGCTAAATGAAATAAGTAATGCACTTTTCTTTACTTTTTTATACATGCTTTACTTTGTATTTTAAATACATAAACCCTATTGTAATAGGCAGGAAATAGAGGGAAAAACAATGCAACAAGCATTATTTGGCGGCGGCTGTTTTTGGTGCGTCGAAGCTGTATTTTTACAAATACGCGGTGTAGAAAAAGTAACGAGTGGTTATGCAGGTGGACACACCACTAACCCTACCTACGAGCAAGTATGTCAAGGAGACACCCAGCACGCTGAGGTGATCTTAGTCGACTTTGATGAAGAGCAAGTAACTTACTCCCAGTTACTCGACGTGTTCTTTGCGACTCATGATCCAACGACTTTAAATCGCCAAGGTAATGATATCGGCACACAATACCGCTCTGTTATTTACTATTATAATGAAGAGCAAAAGCAGGCAGCGGAACACACGATTCAGACTCTAAAAAATGACGATCTTGATATTGTGACTGAGCTGTCCCCTGTTCCGACATTCTATCCAGCAGAAGAATATCATCAGAATTACTATGCAAAGAATCCTTCACAAGGTTATTGCAACTTTGCGATTCCACCAAAGCTGCTCAAGCTATATAGTAAATTCCAGCATCTGATGAAAGATCAATAAATCAGAACAATAAAAAAGCAACCAGTTTGGTTGCTTTTTTATTGAGTAAACTAAATTTTAGTTTTCACTTACAAAGGCAATATCGCTCAGTCCGGCTTCACTGGCGCGAGACATTACCTGAGCAACAGCATCGTACTTCGACTCTTTATCAGCACGAAGTTGAACTGTTGGTTTAACATCGCCTTGACCTGCTTCTTGAAAACGTTTTTGAAGCTCATCTAGGCTAATTACTTGAGTATCCCAAGCCACTTCACCATTTGCATTGATACTAATCGTAATTGCTTTTGGTGGTGGATCAATAATTTCAGCAGTTGTTTTAGGAAGCGTTAATGGAATCGATGGGTTGGCAACTGTTGCTGTGACCAAAAAGATGATCATTAACACCAACATAATGTCGATTAGCGGAATGAGATTCATCTCATTCATGCCACTATCGTGGTCTTCACCCAATTGAAAAGCCATTAAGCTTGACCTCCAACGTAACTTTGCTGTGCAGTTTTAACATCAGACTTTACAGTTGAGTCTTGCTGCAACATTGTGTCAATTAACAAGCTGTGCGCTTGATCTTGTAAGTCATGAGCAAGACCACGGTTTGCACGTACACAAATGTTATAAGCCAATACCGCTGGAATCGCAACTGCAAGACCAAGACCCGTCATAATAAGTGCTTCACCTACTGGTGTAGCCACTTGAGCCAAACCTGCTTGTCCGCTTTTACCTACGGCAACCAGCGCATGGAAAATACCCCAAACAGTACCAAACAAACCTACGAATGGTGCAATTGAAGCAATTGTTCCTAAAACAGAAATACCTTTATCAGCATTGGCCTTTTCAGCAGAAATCTGACGAAGTAATGCCTGCTCTGCAACCGCTTTACGCTGTTCAAAACTCAAAGGTTGTAACTTTGCTTTTAACGAAGTGATAGCCTGAGAAAGTTGAGCATAAGCTTGTTGTTTTAGCTGGCGAGTCCCCATCAAACGTAAGATGAAAACTGTCCAGGTAGCAATCGACATTGCCAATAAGATGAAATACAGGGTTTTACTCACTGCATCTGCATGTTGCCAATAGATTGAAAAGTTCATATTGAACTCCTGATTAAGGTTAGCCGTTGGGACTCAAATTCATTTAAGGGGTTAAATCAAAGGGTTGCTCTGCTTTAATTGGATAAGCAACACCATTTTCCATATAAGGTTTAAATTTCGCACCGCGAACAGCACGTACAACTTTGTCATCTAGACTTGAAATACCACTACTTCTAGTCACTCGTACATTAATAATTTTGCCTTTTTCATCGGCTTCAATGAGTACCATGACAGAGCGTGCTTCGCCTTGTAAATCTTTTGAAGAAACTGTTAAACGTGGTGAGCGGCTCCACTGTACACCCGAACCACCAATTGAAACGCGTTTCGGTGATGGATCTGGGGCAGGTTGAGCTTTAGGCGCTTCTTGTACCACTGGTTTTGGTTTTTCGATAACTTTTTCAGTAACAGTTGTCGTTACCACTTTGGTTTCAACTTTAGGTTCTGTCTTTACTGTTTCTTTTGGTGTTTCAGCTTTTTTCACCTGTTGAATTTTTTCCACTTTTTTAGGTGGTGTCACAGGTTTTTCAACAACTTTAACTTCTTTTACCTCTTTTTTAGGTTCCGGCTTTTTAGGCGGTTCCTTTGGCTTAGGAGGTAGTGGTTTTGGTTGCTCTTGAATTTTTACGAAACGTACCTGTAAAGGCTTCTTCTCGATTGGCTTTAATTCAGCAGGCTTAATATGGCTGACCGCCCATAAAACCCCGATATGACCAATTGCAACCGCAATTAGTGCCGTGATGACTTTCTTTTTCATCGGATTGGGAGAGTTTAAGGCTGCGGAAGATTGACTCATAAGAATCTAATTACCTAATGGATGATGATTTCAGATTTCTATTTGTAGAAACGATTTCAAACATCGGATAGAACAATAAAGTGCCACAATAATAAATGAGAAGTGTTTTCATTTGCAACTATTTTTTGAGAAAAACATTTGCTCAATATCACTAATTTGTATCAGTTGAGTGTCTTTGCTTTTGTTTTCTCATAGTTACATGAACGCGTATCTCTTGTTCACAAAGTGTTTAATCTAACTTATATAGTTAGGCTAATTTCACTATGAAGAGATCGAATCCTACCATAAATTCATTCAATATTGTTACGTTATATCATTTCAATAGATTTTTTGATATAAAAAAACACGCATGAAGCGTGCTTTTTTAATTAAGCGTTATTTAAAAAACAACCGTCTTGTTACCATCAACAATAATACGGTCTTCTAAATGCCATTTTACTGCGCGAGCTAATACATTACGCTCAACATCTTCACCTAGCTCACGAAGTTGCTCAACATTATAGTCATGGCTTACACGCTCAACGTCTTGCTCAATAATTGGGCCTTGGTCTAGGTCAGCAGTTACATAGTGAGCTGTCGCACCAATCAACTTCACACCTTTTTCATAAGCTTGCTTGTATGGATTAGCACCCACGAAAGCTGGCAAGAAAGAATGGTGGATATTGATGATTTTCATTTCCCATTTCGCAACAAAATCTTCGCTTAAAATCTGCATGTAACGTGCAAGAACTAATAAGTCATTGCCCTGCATCATTTCATCAATTTGTGCATAAGCTTCAGCTTTATTGTCTTTAGTTACTTTAATTACAGTAAATGGAATACCGAAGTTCTCAACGGATTCACGTAAATCTTCGTGGTTAGAAATCACATGTGTAATTTCACAAGGTAACGACCCACGTGCATGACGCCACAATAACTCAAGTAAAGCATGGTCGACTTTAGAAACTAAAATACCAACCTTTTTAATTTCGTTTACGAAAGCAAGACGCCATTGCATGCCATAACGCTCAGCAACGTTAGCAGCAAATGTTTGAATTAATGCATCTTTACGTGACTGTAAATGGTCAAGTTCAAACTCAACACGCATGAAATAACGTCCACCCTGAGCTTCCGTCGCATACTGATCAAGCGCGGTAATGTTTGCACCTTGGTGGTACAAAAAGCTCGATACAGCCTGTACGATCCCAGGCTTGTCTTCACAAGTAATCAGTAAACGGGCTGTATTGGCAGTGGTCATATTCATTTGGTTAATATCACTTAATTGAGTCAAATTTTTAATAAGCCGAGTATTCTAGCGCTCTAAATAGGCAAGTACAACTATTCATCTTTTAATGACGACAAGCTGGCGAATAGATCAGAAGGCCCCAGTGAATCAAGCAACTGCTCGTAAGTTGCTCGGCTTTCCCCCATAAGATAAGGACCTTCAAGGAAAACCATTTGACGTAATGCCTGCCAAACCCATTTCTCTTCTAAGTGGTTATTGTCACTAATGTGACCAGACATATATAAAAAGTTTGTCCAGTTTGTTAATACAATCCATAAGTTAATAATGAGCGCTTCAATTTCAGATGGCGTCATTTTCATAAGGCCGGCATCGACAAAGGCTTGATAAATCTTTTGCCCCTGTTGCATGACCTGTCCAGCAAACCGTGGATAAATCTTTTTAAAGTCTTCGTTACTTTCAACTAAATGATAGACATCACGATGGATAAAACGGTAACTCCAGAGTTGGCCACTTAATACTTGAAAATAGTTGATTTTGTCATTGGTCGTTAATGGTCTGTCTTCAGGTAAAGAAAGCATTTCCAAAGTCTCAACCTGATATTGGTACATTAATTCTTTAATAATTTCATGCTTATTCCGGAAATGGTAATACAAGTTTCCAGGACTAATACCTAACTCCGCCGCAATATGATTGGTTGTAACCGACCGTTCACCTCGCTCGTTAAAAAGCTGCAAACTAATTTGTAAAATCCGGTCTTTTGTCTTCAGAGCTTTAGGTAGAGACATTTTAATAACCTTTAATAATTCACATGGTTAAGACTTAAACACATAAACCGACTTGACTATTTAGAGTATTTACTCTAAAAAATAAGTATATCAGTATATTTGGTAAGTACCGATGAACAGTCAAACAAAAACAAATCCAGAGACTCAGCTTCCTTATGATGTTAAGCATTTACATGATTTGCTTGAACAACAAAAGCTCGCTTATTTACGTCATCCGGTACCCACTGCTAAAGAGCGTATTGATCGTTTAGCTCGTCTTAAAAGAGTCTTGGTAAAATATCAAGATCAGATTGCCGAAGCAATTAACCTTGATTATGGCAATCGTGCAGTTATGGAAACAAAAATTGGTGAACTACTCACGAGTTTGGAACAAATTAAGTATTACAGTAAACATCTGACTGCGTGGATGAAACCATCAAAACGCCACATCAGTGTATTACATCAGCCAGCAAAAGGTTGGGTACAATATCAACCTATGGGTGTCATTGGTATTATTACACCATGGAATTACCCATTATTACTTTCAGTTGGACCTCTGATCTGTGCACTAGCTGCAGGCAACCATGCCATGATCAAAATTTCTAGCGCCTCGCCAAACTTTGGCCGAGTCCTTGAAAGTGCATTGGCAGAAGCATTCCCACAAGAATTAGTTGCTGTGGTAAATGGTGGTGGCGTTATTTCAGATGCGTTTAGTCATTTGCCTTTTGACAAAATGATTTTCACAGGCTCAACTTCTGTTGGTAAAACAGTGATGGCAGCCGCAGCTCAAAACCTTGTTCCTGTGATTCTTGAGTTAGGCGGAAAGTCTCCTGCCCTTGTGCATGCATCTATGGATATGAAAGATGTGGCTCAACGTATTGCTGTAGGTAAATTGTGGAATGCAGGACAAACTTGTGTTGCACCAGATCATATTTTCTTACCACGCGGCAAAACTGCCGAGTTCATCGAAAACTTTAAATTGATCGTAGCTGGAATGTATCCTCATTTCCGCAACAACCAAGACTACACTTCTATTATTAATGATAAACAGTACAACCGCATTCAGGGTTATCTCGAAAATGCCCGTGATCAAGGCGCACGTATTGTTGAAATTAATCCGCAAAATGAAATTTTAGATGATGTCCGTAAAATTGCGCCGACTTTAGTCACTGGCGTGACAACCGCAATGGATATTATGCAAAATGAAATCTTCGGGCCTATTCTACCGATTTTAGAATATGACCAAATAGAAGAAGTCATCGAATTCATTAATAGTCGTCCACGTCCTTTAGCGATGTATTATTTTGACTATGATCAAGCGCGTGCTGACTATATTGCACAGCACACCCATTCAGGGCATTTCGGAATTAACATGGTGATTACCCATGTTGCACAAGATGATTTACCGTTTGGCGGAATTGGCGCATCAGGTATGGGTAAATATCACGGACCAGAGGGCTTTTTTAGCCTTTCTCATGAGCGTTCGATGATGTCAAATCCAAAACTTTATAGCCTTAAATACATTCTTCCACCGTTCAATAAGCCTATTCATCGTTTCATTTCGAAAACCTTGTTGCGCTAACTGATCAAGGCATGATCTGTTATACTAAATCATGCCTCGTTTTTACCAATTTCGCTTGTCTTTTAATCGTATTTTTGGTATAAAACGCCCCTTGAATGAATTCATCCGTTTACATTTAGTATGACTGGCCACAGATTTGCTGTTGGCTGAATCAATGGAGTTACACCATGTCTAAGGTTTGCCAAGTTACCGGCAAGCGTCCAGTCGTTGGTAACAACGTCTCACACGCCAACAACAAAACCAAGCGCCGGTTCGAGCCGAACCTGCACCACCACCGTTTCTGGTTAGAAAGCGAAAAACGTTTTGTACGTCTTCGTTTAACCACTAAAGGTATGCGTATTATTGACAAATTGGGTATCGAAAAGGTTGTTGCAGACCTTCGTGCTCAAGGTCAAAAGATCTAAGGAGTCTGAGCAATGCGTGATAAGATTCGCCTCGTTTCTTCAGCTGGTACAGGTTACTTCTATACCACGACTAAAAACAAACGTACTATGCCGGAAAAAATGGAAATCAAAAAATTTGATCCAAAAATCCGTCAACACGTGATTTTCAAAGAAGCTAAAATCAAATAATTTTAGCCTCGAAAAAAACGACTTCTTTATGAAGTCGTTTTTTTTTTGCATTTTTTTTATACCTACCTTTTTGTTAAACTTTCTCTACATTCCGCCTTGGCATTTTTTATGCTTGTTTTTAGCCTAACTCACGTAAAAGGAGTTTTTAGTGCCGCATGACGTAGATTTAATTATTTTACTTGCTGTTGGTTTCGGCGTTGCCCTCATTTTTGGCTACATTGCAGCCCGATTACGACTCCCCCCTCTTATCGGCTATTTAATTGCCGGAATTATTATTAGCCCAAATACACCCGGTATAGAAGCAGATATCCACCTTGCCAACCAGCTTGCAGAACTCGGGGTCATGTTCTTGATGTTTGGTGTAGGAATGCACTTTTCATTAAAAGACTTATTACTGGTTCGTCGTATTGCCTTGCCTGGTGCAATTTTACAAATCGCTGTTGCAACCTTACTTGGTATTGGCGTTTCAATGCTATGGGGATGGAGTTTCGGGTCTGCACTCGTTTTTGGCTTAAGTCTATCGTGTGCGAGTACAGTTGTATTATTAAAAGCATTAGGAGACCGAGGTCTTTTAGACTCAGTTAACGGCAAAATTGCTGTGGGTTGGTTGTTAGTCGAAGATTTAGTGATGGTACTGGTTTTAGTACTTCTTCCAGCTACAGCTGTTTTACTCGGTGGAAAAGCACCAGCAGGTGCAGACGGTAATATCTGGTTAACCCTTGGGATAACCCTATTAAAGGTGATTGGCTTTATTGCCTTTATGCTCATTGTAGGCAAACGCGTTGTGCCTATTATTATGCAATTTGTTGCTCGTTTAGGGTCACGAGAGCTATTTACGCTAACCGTAGTCGCTGCTGCAGTTTCGATTGCCTACGGTTCTTATGCCATTTTTGGGGTTTCAATGGCTTTAGGGGCATTCTTTGCGGGTATGGTCGTTAAAGAATCAGACTTTAGCCATCGTGCAGAAGAAGAGACTCTCCCACTACGTGAAATTTTCTCGATTTTATTTTTCGTTTCTGTGGGCATGCTGTTTGATCCACATATTCTTGTTGAGAGTCCGCTCCATATTTTAGCTGTTATCGCGATTATTATGGTAGGTAAGACTCTTGCAGCAATGGCATTGGTTTTATTCTTCCGCTATCCAATCAATACAGCTTTAACAGTCGGGGCAAGCCTTGCACAGATTGGTGAGTTTTCATTTATTTTGGCGACACTTGGTGTTTCTTTAGGCTTATTAAGCTTAGAAGCTCAGAATCTAATTCTAGCAGGCGCTTTATTTTCAATTACGCTTAACTCTTTCATCTTCTCAGCGATTGAACCTGTACAACGCTGGATTCGTGAACGCTCTCACTTAGCTCGACTGCTTGAACGTAGCGGTGACCCATTGGCAATGTTACCCGATGAAGTTGATCAAGCTTACTTACGTGATCAGGTCGTAATTGTGGGGTATGGCGGTGTAGGACGACGCATTACTGAAAATTTAATTAATGAGAATATTAAGGTCGTTATTGCTGAAGAGAATCGTGAAATCGTAGAAAAACTACGTAACGCAAATATTGCTGCTGTGAGTGGTGTTGCTACTGAACCAAGTGTTTTAATTCAAGCACATATCATGCATGCACGACTCTTGGTAATCTCACCTATGGATATTTTAGATATCCACCGTATTGTGACCATTGCCAAGCAATTAAATCCTCAGATTCAGGTATTAATTTGTGCAGAAAGTAAAGAAGAAGCAGCGGTTATCCGTGACGAAAATATTGGCGAAGTGTTCTATGCAAAAGAAGAAATGGCAAAGAATATGAGTCACCACATCTTAAATCAGATCGAGCTTGCTCATCAGTCAACAATTCATTAACCCATATAAAAAGCGTACTCAAGAGTACGCTTTTTTTAACTCAAGAATTTAGGCTGTTCGTCTAATACCTCAGCCTGCCACTCGTTTACCTGCTTTTCCAGCAGTCCAAACAATGCAGCCTGAATCATATGCTGAGCAACAACTGGAGTCTGCTCACCCAAGATTGCTTTGACTTCATCGCTAAATTGAATTTTAACCAAGGGTTCATTCTCAGAACCTGCATTACGCAAGGCGAGTTCACCACCTTCGAGTTGAACTAATTCCAACACTGCTTCTTGATTTCCAAATAACTCTTTCAATTGCTGTATAGACATATACTTCCTCCATGTTTCAACATGGTGGCAAAGCACCCTTGCACTTTGCATCTCTTGTCTTATTTATATAGGCACACCTAGTCTAAATTTCAAGCATCTAGGCAGTTTAATTTTAGAACTCGACCATTTCGTTACGAAAACCATCAATTAAATGACTTAATTCTCGGTGCCATTCACGCAAGATTTTAACATCTGGCAACCAAGACTGAGGCCCTTGTGTCACTTTAATAATAAGGTTAGAAGAAGTTTCTTCTTCAGGAGTCGGTTCTTTTGGTTCTGGGGCGTATTGGCACATACGATAAGCTCGTTTTAACTCTGCAACAAAACCATCTTTTGCCAATTGCTGCAAAACGGACACTTCAGGGGAAACCTGTCCTTTTGCCGCCATATGTTCCTCTATAGATTTTAAGGTGGGTTGCAAATCATTTAAACGGTAATAACGTACCAATTCTTGTAAGAACGCTAACATTGCGCCATGTAAATGAAATACAGCTGCTTCACGGTAAGCTTGTACCTGCTGCACATGATCAGTCTGCTCTGCCTGTTGACACGCTAGACGTGCAAAATAGAGCTTCTGATTGGTACGATCGGCATGATAACGAGCAACACGTGACATAACTAAACTTTCCTGTTCTAAAATCGCCATTGCAATAGCTATTCTTAGCTTAACGACTCCATTGATAAAATCAACGTTATTTATGGTAAATCCAGCTCAACTTGATAAATTTTACGTTTAGCTAAAACTTTTACTGGCTGCCTTAAAGGGCGAATATTACTTAAAACCCAAGCAAAATAGCCTTCACTCCAAGCAGATGCACAGGCTAAATTGACCTCGTCATTTCGCCAAGTATGAACTGAGTCGACATCAACTAAAGCGACAGCAACTCCCTCCTCTTCATCAGTATCTTTAACCAGAAAGTTCTGGTTTTCGACAATTAATAGATCTTTCACTGGTAACTGTGTAGGCACCCATGAACGTACTTCAAGTGTTTTTATACCTTTAGCAATACGAGTACCATTCGGCGTTACAATTGAGAGAGCTAAAAATTGTCTTTTCATCAGGAAAACTTATTCTTCGGCTGCTTTAACTCGAATTCCATAGCCTTTAACTTTAAGCGTATTTAAGCCTTTAATTGCCTTAATCGCTTCACGGGGATTAGGCATTTCAACAAAACCAAAGCCCTTCGATTTACCTGTATCTTTATCAGTCACAAGAACACATGTATCAACTTTACCATATGCCTTAAACAACTCTAAAACTTCAGCTTCACTTACAGCACGATCTAAATTACGAACTAATATTTTCATTTTCTAACCTTAATTGGCAATAAAAGGGAGAGCCAATATACATTTAAGTAATCACAGCGTCTTATACAGTAGTTTAGTCCAGATCGATACCAAAACCTAAATTTACTGCAGGAGATCTGTTCCATTGTTTTTTAGTAAATTGCTGAGGTACTTGTCTATGAATTTTTGCTTGAACCAAGTGTGCAGGCAGATCATTTAAGAAATAACTCTCAATTTTACGACCTTGCTCATCATAAGTGTCTTGCGACCACGTATTAAGATCTTGCTTCGTCAAGATTAATTCATTTTCAGCACGCGTTAAGGCGACATACAGCACACGGCGCTCTTCCTCAACATCATCAAAATCACCCTGTGCTCTTGCATAAGGATATTGATTTGGCGATACGTGAGGTACATAACAAACTTTCTGTTCGGCACCCTTAGCTGAATGAATCGTAATTAAAGTTACCAAATCTTGATCAGCAGCTTTTTCAATTTCAGAAACTGAAATCGGCTCAAGCACATATTCCTCAAGGAATTCACCTAACGACGCATGTTTGCGTGCAAGTTGCTTAACCAAATCAAAGTCTTTTAAACGACGCGACCAATCTTTAGTTTTATAATTTTGCTCTAGCTGTTCACCTAAAGCATCGAGAGCCAAACCAATACTTACCTCGACATGCTGCTGTAATACATCTAGCTGTTTTAAAATTAAAATCGCTTGTAGAGGTACCTTGCCATGGCGTTCAAGTCGCTGACAGCGCTCCTCGACATCAACAATTCCCATCAGCTCTTGGGCTAACTTACTAGCACCAACATCACCGATCCCATCCCACAAGGTTAGAAAGCGCATCCAAGCCAAATCATCGTGAGGGTTACTCACAATACGTAGCAGGCTCAGTACATCCTTTACATGGGCCGACTCAAGAAGCTTTACCCCACCAATAAAACGATAAGGTATTTCAGCCGCAATAAAAGCCCCTTCTAGATATCGGGCACTATAGCCAGAACGGACTAAGACCATATGGTCATGCCAGTTTGCACCTTGCTGATGCCGCGTTATTAAATCTTGTGCAATCCAGTTTGCTTCTTCAAACTCATTACCAAACAAATTTAGCTGTGGCTTTTGCCCTTGGCCACGATGTGCTTGTAGCTGTTTTTGATAATCGATTGGGCTATGTGCCAACAACCAATTTGATAAATCTAGAATTTCTTGAGTCGAGCGATAATTTAAAGCAAGTGTAAGTACTTCTGCATCAGGTATTCGTTCTTTAAAAGAATGAATATTTTCAAAGTCTGCGCCACGAAAGCCATAAATGGACTGCGCATCATCACCCACGCAAAATAACTTCACTTTACCAATTAAGGGCTGCAATAAAGCCCATTGCAAAGGGTTTGTATCTTGCATTTCATCAACTAGCAATGCCTGACAAAAACCTGCAACCCAATTGGTTAACGCTTCTGAGTTTTGTAAATGAACAGCCACAATCGACAAGATATCGTCGTAATCTAAAAAATTACGCTCTCTTTTGCGTTGCTCATAAGTTTTCATCAACTCAGCAATTTGAGTTTTATGCTCATATGCATCTGGAAGCTGTTTGATTAATGCTTCAGAAAGCTTTGTTTGAGTATTTCTTGCATAGGAATATAGATCACACAGCTCTGCCGCTTTAGGTAAAACATTATCTTTGTCTTTACCTCTTAATAAACGGAACATCAGCAACTGATCATCACGATCAATAATACTAAATTGATTTAAGCCAAAAGCTTGTGGATTACGGCGCAGTAAATACATACAAAAAGTATGAAAAGTTGAAGCTCTTAGACCCTTTGCCTGTGCTCCTACATGCTGCTCTACTCTTGCAACAATTTCACTCGCAGCACGTCGAGTAAACGTTAAAATCTGAATTTGGTTTGCTGGTAAGCCTTGATCAATTAAATAGGCAGCACGGGCAACAATCGTCTTAGTCTTGCCACAGCCAGCACCTGCTAAAACTAAACAGTTCTGCGCAGACGTTGTGGCTGCTTTTTTTTGCTGAGCATTTAGTTCATTAATTAATTTTGCAAGACTCATAACACATATCGCTAAAACACCAAGACATAGTTTAACAGACCCAAACACTGATGCGTCTGCCCGTCCTAAAAACAAAAAGAGCACCTAAAGTGCTCTTTGATTCAATATTCTTATTTAAGATACTGTTTTTGAACTAGATGGCAGATGCTTAATCGCAGAAGCCAAACCTAGAAAATTAATTCCTTGAAATAAGATATCTATGGCAAGGAACATGCCTAACACCCAAAAAGGTGAATCTTTAGAAACCAAGATCAAAATACCTGTAGCGAGTGTTAATAATCCTGAAAATAAGGTCCAACCCCACCCAGTAATTGGTTTAAGTAAAATCGCGTTTACTGTACGTATAGCTCCAGCAATAATCAGTGCTATTGATAATAAACTCGTCAAAACTACCGCTGTCGTTACGGGAGTAGAAAAAGCATAATAACCTGCCATTAGATAAAGCACGCCAAAGAGTGCCCATAACCAGCGGCTTGCACCTTTAAATACACTAATGGCCGCGACAAGATGTAAAACACCTCCGACCATCATGAGTATTCCAAATAAAAAAACCACAGAAAAGGTCGCAAATGGTAATGAACTAAACAAAATCAGACCAAAGCCAATAAGCACAAAGCCTAATATCAAATACCACTTACGATCAGCATGTAACTGATTACGCACCAAATCATTACCGACAGTTTTCATCATGGCCACTCTTATTATCAGGTATTAGAATTTCATCTACCTAATAATAGTGATCCACTTCACATTTTTTGTCTGTATAAGATCTGCATCGTTTCTTATCAATTAATGTGGATAAAGCAGTATTTATCCACAATTTTATTTCACCCAACCAATTTCTTGAGCTGTAGGTAAACCTATTATCGTTTCATGTAAACTATTCGGCATTTTACTGCTCTGCTCAGATAATGGTGTTCGACCACCCATGATTTCAGCGTCAGTTTGCGGATATAAAGGCACTTTTTCAGGGTGCGCGTAACCTAGAGGATAAAGCGGTTGACCAGTTTTTAAATCATATTTGTCTTGTGCCCCAAAGCCATGTAATAGCTCATGAACAATCACAACCTGATTTTGGGAAGCTTGTGTTTTAGTCGCAAATAAATTCACACTACCAATACGACCTTTTTCCAAAGCAGTTGAATGGATCAAAACTTTTTGATAATTAGGATCGTAATAGTTTAAGTAAAGTTTAAGTGATGCCCCATTGTCTTCAGGTTGTTGATGTCGCCATGCATAAAAACGAAACTTTAAACTCCACCACATCACATGAAAGATATTGGCATTTTGAGGAACCTCAGGAGGTCGTTGCTGTAATGGCTGACCTAAACGAATTACAAAGTTTCCTGATTGACCACGATAGTGTTGCGACCATTCTGCCAAATAATTTCTTATTCTCTCAAAATCAGTGTATTGCAACTGATGAATATAGCTCTGCGTTGTCTGAAAACCATCTGCATTAATAGGATGTAAAACGACAACAATAGGTTGATTCCAGTCTTGGTTTTGATCTCGCCATGCTTGAACAGCAACAATCAGTAAAATAATTAACAAACATAAAACTCGAATGTTTTTCCACATTCTTTTTCCCCATAAAATTAAAATTTTCTTTTATTGTTTTAGATATAAAAAATGCTAGCTGAGCTAGCATTTTTTATTGTGGACTTAATTAGCCCTCAACCCATTTACCATTTTGATAAATTAGGCTCCATTTGGTTTGTTTACCTTCTGGAGTTTCCGAGCCTACATATTGTGATTGATTCTTACGACTGAATTTCACAACTGTCGGATTACCTTCAGGGTCTACGTCTGGCGCTTGTAAAATAAATTGATATTTAGGATCAAGCTGAGCAGCAACACTACGCAATTCCGCAACTTTTGGCGCACGTGTTTCACGAATTTTCGGGAATTTACTTGCAGCCAAGAATAAACCAGCAGCACCATCACGCAACACGAAATAGTCATCATGCTTTGTTGAGCGCAAATGTTCCATTTTGATCGGTTCTACACGTGGAGGTGCAGGCTGACCGCTTTTCAAGACCTTACGAGTATTGTCACAGCTTGTACAAGCGAAATACGGACCAAAACGGCCAGTTTTAAGCTGCATTTCACCATCACATTTATCACACGGAATGGTTGGTCCATCATAGCCTTTAATCTTGAACTCGCCTTCTTCAAGCTCAAAACCGTCACAGTCAGGGTTGTTACCACATACGTGCAGTTTACGACCACCATCAATTACATAGCTGTCCATGGCTGTACCACATTTTGCACAACGATGTTTTGACATCAAGTCTGCAGTTTCAGCGCCATCATCATCAGACAGGGCAGCTAAGGACTCAACAGGCGTTAAGTTCAAAGTACCTTTACAACGCTCTTTAGGCGGTAAGTTGTAGCCAGAACAACCTAAGAATACGCCTGTTGTACCTGTACGAATCTGCATTGGACGTGAACATTCAGGACAATGTACCGCTGGCACTTCAACCGGCTGGTTGCGGCGCATGCCGTGCTCGCCCTGAGCATTGGTAAGACGTTTCTTGAAGTCACCATAGAAAGCATCAAGTAACTCTTTCCAGTTACGCTCGCCTGTTGCAACTTTATCGAGCTGCCCTTCAAGGTCTGCTGTAAAGGCATAGTTCATCAAGTTATTGAAACTTTCATCAAGTCGATCCGTGACAATTTCACCCATTTTTTCGGCGAAAAGACGACGGTTTTCTAACTTAACGTAGCCACGTTCTTGAATCGTAGAAATAATCGCTGCATAAGTCGAAGGACGACCAATACTACGTTTTTCAAGTTCTTTAACCAAAGAAGCTTCAGTAAAACGTGCAGGTGGTTTAGTAAAGTGCTGACTTGGGTCTAACTTCTCTAATTTTAAAATTTCACCTACTTTAATTGCAGGCAAAATAATATCGTCATCAGACTTGTTAGCACCACGCACTCGTGTAAAACCATCAAATACAAGCGTACGGCCTTTTGCTTTTAATTCAATATTTGCAGCTTCAACCGTTAAAGTTGAAGATAAATATTCTGCTGGAGTCATTTGACATGCAACAAACTGACGCCAAATCAAATCATACAAACGCTGAGCATCACGCTCTACACCTGCAAGTTGGTCACCTGTAAGCGCAACATTAGAAGGACGAATTGCTTCATGGGCTTCTTGAGCACCCGCTTTGTTACCATAGCGGTTTGGCTTCGCCGGTAAATATTTCTCACCAAATTGGCTTTCAATATGAGCACGTACCATGCTTACTGCATCATCACTCAAGAACGTTGAGTCAGTACGCATATAGGTAATAAAACCTGCTTCATATAGACGCTGTGCCAGCATCATGGTTTTCTTTACAGAAAAACCTAAACGTGTACTTGCAGCTTGTTGCAGCGTTGAAGTGATATATGGTGCGCTTGGATTTACCTTAGTCGGTTTATCTTCACGCTGTGCAACTTTATATTCAGCACCCTTTAAAACATCCAATAAAGCATCAGTTTCAGCTTTATTTTTGAGTTTAAGGGTTTTACCAGCTTGCTTAACTGCTTCAAGACGAATGTCATCTTTCTTGGCTTGCGTGTCTGCAAAAACTTGCCAGTATTCTTCCGGAATAAAAGCACGAATTTCTCTTTCACGCTCTACAACCAGTTTCACCGCTACAGACTGTACACGACCTGCCGATAAGCCACGGGCAATCTTTTCCCACAGCAATGGTGAAACCATAAAGCCAACAACACGGTCTAAGAAACGGCGTGCTTGCTGAGCATTAACTCGGTTTAAATCTAGGCGAGTAGGTTGTTTAAATGCTTCTTGAATGGCATTTTTAGTAATTTCGTTAAATACCACGCGATGATAACGACTGTCATCACCACCAATAACTTCTCTTAGGTGCCAAGCAATGGCTTCCCCTTCTCTATCCAAGTCCGTTGCGAGATAGATTGCATCGGCATCTTTGGCGAGTTTTTTTAGTTCAGCAACAACATTTTCCTTACCTGGCAGAACTTCGTAATGAGCTTCCCAACCATGTTCAGGATCAACCCCCATACGATTAACTAAAGCCTGACTGGCTTTTTGTTCTTTTTCTGCTTCAGTGAGTTTCGTCCGGGCAGCCGGCTTTTTCTCAGTTGATTTGCTGCCACCTGTTGGCAAATCACGTACGTGACCTACAGAAGACTTTACAATGTATTGCGAACCCAGATATTTATTGATGGTTTTCGCTTTGGCAGGCGACTCCACAATCACTAAGGCACGTTTATGTGCAGCAGGTGCAGTAGATGCTGTGCTTTGAGATGCAGAGCGCGAGGTATTCGCCATATAAAATGTTATTCCTATACCAATAAATTTAAAAATCAGGCTTTAGCCAAGTTCAACAGATAAGCCTTCATCTCATCTAATTGTGTTGCTCTCAGGTCTGATTCCTCATCCCAATAAAGCCCTACACAGTTTGCCTGCATATCAATAGCATAAATCCCTTTTAATGCAATGGGAGAATCATTAAATTTCTCATCACCCTGAACCACTTTTAATTTGCCGTCTACAACGCGAGCACGCATTAAAGATAAACGGGCATCGGGAATCAATACACTATAATAAGCAACCATGCTGGCACGCTTTTCAGTCGCCATTGGGACATGTGTCCATTCAGGTGCAACGATTACACGTGGGTGTAAACCCATTTTACGAGCTTTATCACGCATAATACCAAGTGCCTTTTCACGTGGGCTCACTCTTAAACCAAAAATGGAGCCTAGTACGAAAAGAACAATGATAACGGTAACCCAAATTCCCATATTGTCCATAGCAAAACCTATTAATCTCTTTTATTAGAGTTGCATAAGCTGACCAGAAAACGCAAGTTTCATCATAAAAATAATGCCCGATACAGGGGCAAGCTTCAAAATAGTCAGATTTCACCATGCAAATTGCAATGAGTGGACTCAAATATCATTAAGGATTCGGATGTCCATCAACAAGTGTCAGCTTTCCAAACTGGTCAATATGAGCATCCCCCCATTGTTTTAAAGCAAACAGAATTTTCTCAAGACTTTGCCCCAAATCAGTCAGGCAGTATTCTACTTTAGGTGGTACCTGAGGATAGACTTCCCGATGAATAATTCCATCTTGTTCCAATTCACGTAGCTGATTTGTCAGCATTCTTTGGGTAATACTCGGAACACGCTTTCGAATTTCGTTAAACCTCAAGGTGCCTTCATTAAATAAATGCCAAAGAATGACGCATTTCCATTTCCCATCAATCAAGCTAATCGCAGCCTCCACTGAACAACCCGGAGAGCAATCAAAACTTGAATGTCGTACTTTTGCCATTTTACAGTATCCTTTTTGACACTATGAGCGTTATTTGTCTGTAGTCACTTATTTTAAGCTTACGTTATGATCAAACTCTCAACAAGAGGAATGATAATTATGAAAGCTGTGGCATATCAAAAAGCTGGTCCCATTACATCGCCAGAAGCACTCGTTGATATTGAACTCGATGCCCCTATTGCTGAAGGACACGATTTACTTGTTCGTGTACAAGCTGTCTCAGTAAATCCGGTAGATACTAAAATTCGAAAGAATGTAAGCCCTGAGAATAATCAGTGGAAAACGCTTGGCTGGGATGCAGTAGGTGTAGTTGAAGCGATTGGAGATAAAGTTACTCAATTTAAGATTGGTAATATCGTTTGGTATGCAGGTGCTCTTAATCGTCAAGGTAGTAATAGTGAATTGCAATTGGTTGATGAACGGATTGCTGGCCATAAACCAAAAACTTTAGAAGCAACCGAGGCGGCAGCTCTCCCTTTAACTGCAATCACGGCTTGGGAGATGTTATTTGATCGCCTGCAAGTTCCAAAGAACGCGCCAGAAAACACAACAATATTAGTGATTGGTGGAGCTGGTGGTGTTGGCTCAATCACCATTCAACTTCTTAAACAGCTGACTAACCTAACAATTATTGCAACAGCTTCACGAGCAGAAACTCAAGACTGGGTTACGCAACTTGGAGCAGATTATGTGTTAGATCATCGTCAACCTTTAGCAGCCCAAATCAAGCAATTAGGTTTAACTGCACCTTTATATGTGTTCTCAACTACTCAAACAGATCAGCATTTAGCAGATATTGTAGAGTTGATTGCACCGCAAGGCCGTTTTGGACTCATTGATGATCCTGAACAGCTAGATATCAAACCGTTTAAATCGAAGTCCGTATCAGTGCATTGGGAATTTATGTTTACACGTTCAATATTCCAGACCGAAGATATGGCAAAACAAAGTGAACTATTAAATGAAGTCAGCAAGCTGGTTGATGAAGGAAAAATCAAAACAACTGTGACAGAAGTTATAAGTCCAATTAATGCTGAAAATTTAAAACGAGTTCATCAGCAAATTGAAAGTGGTACAACAAAAGGTAAGATCGTCTTACAAGGTTTTAAACAAAATTGAAAATATTCCCAAATAAAAAGGCAAGTATCGAACTTGCCTTTTTATTAATAGTGGGGAGGTTTATTCGTTAATGGATCAAAAGGTGCAATGCCTTCTGACAAATCCGACGATTCCACACGTTGATAAAGAAATTGCATTTGTTTTTTCAAATCAGCTATTTCTTGAGTTTGAATAGCGAGTTGTTGATTTAATTGTTCAACTAAATCATCCAAAAATGTAATTCGCACTTGCAAATCTTCAATGGGTGCGGAAAATGACGCTTGATCATCATGATATGGTGGTTTAGTCATTTAAATCCTCATTTGAGATTCTGGAAAACATTATGGCCTATATTACCCTAAGGGATGTCCAACTTGCTTTTGGCGGACCTGCCCTGCTCGATGGCGCGAACTTTAATCTAGAACGTGGCGAACGAGTCTGTTTAATTGGTCGTAATGGTGAAGGTAAGTCTACTTTACTTAAACTGATCGAGGGAAGCCTATTACCGGATTCTGGTGAAGTTTCCATTCAAAATGGTTTAACTGTTTCAATGTTAGCCCAAGACGTTCCAATGGATTCAGGAAAGGTTGCTGATATTGTGGCTGATGGTGCAGGCGAAGCTGCCGAAGTACTCAGAGCTTACCATGAAGCAACTGATGCTTGTATGCTAGGAGATATGGAAGCCTGCGATCGTATGGGTAATCTTCAGCATAAGCTCGACCAACTCGACGGCTGGGCACTCGAAAACAAGGTTAATGCCCTGTTAAGTAAAATGGGCCTCGATCCAAATGCAGATTTGGCAGATCTTTCAGGTGGACGTAAACGCCGTGTTTTACTCGCTCGTGCTCTTTTAACACAACCAGACGTATTACTTCTAGACGAACCGACCAACCATCTAGATGTTGAAAGTATTGAGTGGCTAGAAAAATTTCTACTCGATCAAAATAATTTAACGCTACTATTTATTTCGCATGACCGTTCTTTTGTAGACAGTATTGCAACTCGAATTGTTGAACTTGACCGTGGCATATTACGTGGCTACGAAGGTAACTATTCACGCTATTTAGAGCTTAAAGCTCAGCAAATGGAAGCAGAAGAGAAACAAAATGCTTTATTTGATAAAAAGTTAGCTGAAGAAGAAGCTTGGATTCGCCAAGGGATTAAAGCTCGTCGTACGCGTAACGAAGGTCGTGTGCGCGCCTTAAAAGCTTTACGTGAAGAATCGAAAGCTCGCCGATCACAACAAGGCAAAGTGAGTATGGCGACTCAAGAAGCAAATCGCTCTGGTAAATTAGTATTTGATATCGAGCATTTAAGCGTATCTTATGACGACAAACCACTGATTAAAGATTTCTCTACACTAGTCATGCGTGGCGACCGTATTGGTCTAGTCGGCGATAACGGTGTTGGTAAAACAACGTTAATTAAAGCCATTTTAGGTGAAATTGAGCACGGTGGTTCTGTTAAGACTGGTACACAGTTAGAAGTAGCCTATTTTGATCAATTACGTAATGCCTTAGACCTTGAAAAGACAGTGATGGCAAACGTTTCAGAAGGTTCTGACTTTGTTGATGTAAATGGTAACCGCCGTCATATCTATAGCTATTTACAAGATTTCTTGTTTTCACCTGAACGTGCACGTACACCAGTAAAAGCCCTTTCTGGCGGTGAGCGTAACCGTATTTTGCTTGCTAAATTATTGCTTAAACCATCCAACCTGATTGTGATGGACGAACCAACCAATGACTTGGATATGGTGACTCTTGAACTACTTGAAGAGATGCTTTCTGAATATAAAGGCACCCTATTACTCATTTCGCATGACCGTGCATTTATGGACAACGTCGTAACATCGACTTGGGTATTTGATGGTAAAGGCAATATTGCAGAGTACATTGGCGGCTACCAAGACTATTTGCAGCAACGTCCAGATGATAAAGTCGTAGACCAAAAGTCTGACGTTAAAAAAGCTCAGGCAAAAGCCGAAGCTGAAAAAGCCGCAGCACAAAGTAACGTTAAAAAAGTCAAACTGAGTTATAAAGACCAACGTGAACTTGAGCAACTTCCTGCCGAAATCGAGAAATTGGAAGTTGAACAAGCAGAGCTTTCCGACAAGCTGGCAGATGGTTCATGGTTTGTAAGTAATGCCGATGAAGCAACTAAAGCAAGTCAGCGTCTCGCAGAAATTGAAGAGGTATTACTTGAAAAATTAGAACGCTGGGATGAACTTGAACAAATGAGCAAAGGAAATTAATTCGCGTTCTTTCCTACAATTTAAATAACAAAAAAGCCTCCTTAAATTAAGGGGGCTTTTTTAGAATATATAAATTTTAAAAGCACAAAAATCTATAAAAAACACTTGATGAGTGATTAAGTTTAGTCAGCATTAATACTTCAAAATGTCACTCTAATTGAATATAAGACTTATAAAAATAATTATGTTATATCTACCAATATAATAATATTCGAGTATTTTTCATGCTAGATCTTTCTCAAATTTTAGCATTCGGATTAATCTGCTTGGCAATGGTGCTTACCCCTGGCCCAAACATGATTTACCTTATTTCTCGTTCAATTTGCCAAGGAAAAACGGCGGGATTTATTTCACTCACTGGTGTTGGCGTTGGCTTCGTATTTTATATGCTTTGTGCTTCTTTCGGGATTACAGCACTTATTGTTGCAGTTCCTTATGCTTATGACACCATCCGTATTGCAGGGGCAATTTATTTACTCTGGCTAGCATGGAAAGCACTACGTCCCAATGCATCCCCTATTTTTGATGTAAAACAATTATTAGTAGACTCTCCAGCTAAACTATTTTTAATGGGTTTCGCTACAAATCTACTTAATCCTAAAATTGCGATTATGTATTTATCGTTATTGCCACAGTTTATTCATCCACAGCAAGGCAGTATTTTATGGCAATCCATTCAGCTCGGTACTATTCAAATTTTTGTTAGCGTCTCGGTAAATGCGCTGATTGTGCTTTCTGCGGGTAGCATTGCTCTTTTTCTTCAACAAAAGCCTCTTTGGGCAAATGTACAACGTTGGCTTATGGGCACAGTGCTAGCTGGGCTTGCTGTTCGTATTCTTTTAGAAAATCGTCGATAACCACGTTTTACTTCCTTATCATAACCGCTCAATTCAACAGTGTATTACGACGATAAATTCAGTTCGTGATACACTTTTGCCAGTTTTAATTTTGAATTCTTTATATCGTTATGAGCCAAAAGCAGACTTATACGCCCGGTGAATTTCAATGGTCCTTTTTATTGCCTAAATATTGGGGTATTTGGATTGCCATTGTTTTTTTAATGCTTTTGGCTATTTTGCCGTGGGCAATTCAGTGGCGTCTGGCTCATGGCTTAGCAAATCTGGCTTGGAAATATTTAAAATCTCGCCGAAAAACGACTATTCGTAATTTAGAAGTCTGCTTTCCCGAATGGTCAGCCGAAAAAGTACAGCAACAAGCTAAGCAAGTTTTTGTAGATATGATGCTGGGTATTTTTGAGACATTAAACGCATGGTATAAGCCTTACTGGTTTAAAAACCGTGTCACCATTGAAGGCTTAGAACACATTACCAATGCTCAAGCTCAGGGCAAAGGCGTTTTATTATTGGGTACTCATAGTACGCTTCTTGATGCGGGTGGCTATGTTTGTGCTCAATATTTCGAGCCAGATGTTGTGTACCGCCCTCAAAATAATCCATTGCTCGATATGCTGATTTATCGTTGCCGTGGCACCATTTATAAAGCACAAATCGACCATGATGATATGCGTGGTTTAATTCGTCACCTTAAAGATGGCGATGCCATTTGGTATAGCCCCGATCAAGACTTTGGACTCAAGCAAGGGGTGATGGCACCCTTCTTTGGTGTGCCAGCGGCCACTGTAACTGCTCATCGTCGTTTACTAAAAATCTCTAAGGCAGTTGCCGTTCCTTTATATTTTTATCGTCACGGTGATGTACAGGACCCTAAATATCATATTTTGATTGAACCTGCGGTCGAAAATATACCAAGTGAAGATGAAGTCGATGATGCAACTCGAGTTAATAAAATTATTGAAAATCAGCTTCGTATCGCACCGACTCAATATATGTGGTTCCATCGTCGTTTTAAGACACGTCCTGAGGGATATGAAGAGATCTATTAAGATAAAGCTGTGATAATTTTAAATTGATGACAGACACAGCCTTAATTTAAAGTGAATTTCAAATACTATCGAATAGGCAGACCTTACTTTTTAAGGATAAAAAGTAAGCAAAAATCCTTTGTTCCGCTGATGTTACTTCCTTGTAACACAGCGAAACAGCGACCTCCATGTCGCTAGCACGATAGTAAATTCCGGATAATGATTTAGTTTGAAATGATGTATCTATGGATGGTCCATCTTTTATGAATGTATAAGGCAAAAAACAATGAAAGTGATGCAACTTCTCCCAGAACTTAATAGCGGTGGCGTAGAACGCGGCACGCTAGAAATTGCACGCGCACTTGTTGCACAGGGCCATCAATCTCTGGTTGTGTCTAATGGCGGACGATTAGTGTCTCAACTTGAAGCTGAAGGTTCTATTCACTTAACGCTACCAATTCATAAAAAATCACTTTCAAGCTTGTGGCAAATTCGTCCTTTACGCCGGCTGATTGAACAGCATCAACCTGATATTGTTCATGTGCGCTCTCGTGTACCAGCTTGGCTTACTCACTTTGCCTTAAGAAAAATACCTGCAAACAAACGCCCTCACCTCATTAGCACTGTACATGGTTTCTATTCAGTTAATCGTTATAGTGCGATTATGACTCAAGCTGAAAAAGTGATTGCTGTTTCTGACAGCGTGGTTAAATATATCACTGACCATTATAAAAACTGTCCACCGCAAGATATTGTGCGAATTTATCGGGGCATTGACCCAACGGCTTTTCCACATAATTACCAGCCCTCAGCACAATGGTTTAACCAAGTTTTTAATGACTTTCCTGAGCTTGAAAATAAGTTTTTACTTTGCTTACCTGGTCGTATTACACGCTTAAAGGGGCATGAAAGTTTAATTGAACTGATGCAACAACTTCAGTCGCAATATCCTCAGCTACATGCGGTTGTTGTCGGCGGTGCTGATGCCAAAAAGCAAGCCTACTTAAGTGAATTACAAAGTACCATTCAAAGCAAAGGACTCGCAGATAAAATTACCTTCGTAGGACATCGCTCAGATATTCGTGAATGGCTCGCTTTTAGCGATATTGTGCTCTCTCTATCCAACCAAGCAGAAACATTCGGTAGAACAGCCTTAGAAGCGCTTTCAGTGGGTTCGCCAGTGGTTGGCTGGAACCGTGGCGGTGTTGCCGAGATTTTATCGAATGTATACCCCCAAGGTCTTGTTGAAGCAGAAAATGAAAAAGCCTTAATCGAGACTGTAAAAAATCATATTGAACAACCTCAAATCGTTGCTCCTGTCACTATGTTTAGCTTAAAAGATATGTGTGATCAAACACTAGAACTATACCAACGCGTTTTGAAATAACCCCAATAAAAAACCCGCAATATTCGCGGGTTTTTTACAACTAAAAGAAAGCCATCTTATTTAAATGTTGCTTCATAAGCAGCAGCTTTTTCAGAGTCGTATTGTTTTTCCCATTTACTGATTACAAGTACAGCAAGTGCGTTACCAACAACGTTCAACGCAGTACGAGCCATATCCATAATACGGTCAACACCAGCAATAAATGCTAAGCCTTCTACAGGAATACCAACACTACCTAATGTCGCTAATAACACAACAAATGATACACCAGGAACACCAGCAATACCCTTAGAAGTAATCATTAATGTTACAACCAAAATAACTTGTTGGCTGATTGACATTTCAATACCGTAAAGCTGTGCAATAAAGATTGCCGCGATACTTTGGTAAAGCGTAGAACCATCAAGGTTAAATGAATAACCAGTTGGAATCACAAAGCTGGAAATTGCTTTTGGCGCACCGTAAGCTTCCATTTTTTGCATAATACGCGGTAATACTGTTTCCGAGCTTGCCGTTGAAAATGCCAAAATCAATTCATCTTTTAAAATCTTAAACAAGATAAAGATGTTGATTCCAAACATTTTTGCAGTCAAACCAAGCACAACAAATGCAAAGAAGAAGATTGCACCGTAAACTAATACAACTAATTTACCTAATGGAATGAGTGAAGCAAAACCGAAGTTTGCAACAGTTACAGCGATTAAACCAAATACACCCACTGGCGCATATTTCATGATGATGTGCGTTACGCGGAACATCGTTTCTGAAACTGCATGAAACACATTTAACAATGGGTCTTTAGTGGTTGCTGGTAAAGAAGATAAACCAATACCAAATAGTACAGCAAAGAAAATCACAGGTAACATTTCGCCATGCGCCATTGAACTAATAATGTTCGTTGGAATAAGCGATAATATTGTTTGAATTAAACCATGTGACTGAGACTGAACTTCTTCAGTTGTATGCTTATATTGAGAAATATCTGTTTGAACCAGCTGAGACATATCAATGCCTGAGCCTGGATGGAAGATATTTGCTGCAAACAAACCAACTAAAATAGCGATAGTCGTAATAATTTCAAAATAGAGAATGGTTTTAAAACCAAGTCGCCCTAAACTTTTCGTACTGCCAACACCTGCAATACCTAAAATCAAGGTAGAGAAAACGATTGGAATAACAATCATTTTAATCAGGCTAATAAAGATCTTACCGAGTGGGGCAAGAACATTATTCACAATACTGTCTCTGATTTCAGGCTGGTTATGTAAAACAGCCCCGACAACTATCCCTAGGATTAAAGCAATTAAAATTTGCCAAGCAAGGCTAAATTTAAAATTCTTCATAAGACAATCCTTATGCACCGCAAAGTATCAAATATGAGAGGGAGAAGACCACTAACTAAGAGTGAAACCTCAACATGCACACTAATTCCCAAACAGAAATTTAAATGTACAAACAAATCACAACCCGCCGATCCGGCGAAGTAAAAAACAATGCCTGTTGACGATCCAACATGTCAACGATCGGCACATTCTATTGAGATTTATTAATTAAACAACCCCAATTTATCTTTAAATAAATCAAAGCCTATATTTATCCCTTAATAATCTATAAAAACAAAAACTTAGATAAAAAAATTTTTATATCTTTTTTCACTAAAAATTGCGCAGATGTATATGAAAACGTATGGAGGCTTAACGCGAATTAAATAGATTTTAAAAATAAGATAATCTTGGAAATATTTATGTGATTTGCAATAAATTTTATAAGGTATATAAAAATATCAACCCGAGTTCTGCGTCCTGCAAAACTCGGGTAAATGAGGTTGTGCTTTCAGGTTAATAATTATTTTTATCGTTTCCGTTCCAACATCTGATCCGTGATGCTATTCCATATCATCGTTGTGTATCCTTACTTGGGACTATCCATTCCCGGTTCCGTGTGCCGATGAATGTAGAATAAGGTTTTTATAACCCTCTGCCTATTCGCCCTAGACTCAAATCTTTGTACGATATTGCTTACATCACTTTTTATATTCTTTTTATTTATAAGGCTGTGCAATTTTATCAGTCACCACTTTTTCTTCGGCTTCAGCCTTTGCAATTCCTTCTTGGATAGCTCTTTGTGCCTCTTCTTCATCATCTTGAGTTTGTTCCAATTCCTCTTGAATATGCTCAAATATTCGACCAGTCTGCAAAACCACATAGACAGGAAAATGATCAGATCCAACATGAGGTAAACGCTGCATCTTCACCAAACCGAAATCGGTACTATGGAAAATATGGTCTAAAGACCAACGCAACAATGGATAATCTGCATGAAAAGTATTAATGAAATGTCGCCCAACACGCGGGTCAAGCAATCCACTAATCCGTTGAAATAACCGTGTAGTACGTGACCACGCTACATCGTTTAAATCACCCATCACAATACAGCTTTCATCTAGATCTTTAATTTGGTCGCCCACAATTAAAAGTTCAGCATCGCGTAAAGTCGAATCCTTCGCCTCAGTTGGACTAGGGGGCTTAGGATGCAAACAATAGAGTTGAACTGGCATACCAGACCGTAAAGTCACAGTGGTATGAATAGAGGGAATTTCATCACTGAGAATAAATTTAACTTCAGTATTTGATAAAGGTAGACGGCTATATAAATGCATGCCGTAGAGATTATCTAAAGGTACAGGAACACGATAAGGATAGTCACCTTCGATCTCCCTTAAAGCATTTTCCCATGTCGTATCGCTTTCTAATGTAAGTAGTAAATCTGGTTTTAATGTCCTGATCTGTTCAAGCAATAAATGATACTTATCATTAGGAGTAAGGACATTCGATACGATTAATGAAATCTGCTTTTGTGGATCTAATTGAGACTTTTTCACCTGTTTAACCTGTTTTTTCCAAAACAAGGTATAGGGCAAAATCATTTTAAGCTGATAGGCAATGGCAGCAATGAGCGCAGCCAGCACTACTTCACGCCAAAGATTCCATTCGTCGGGCCAAAACAGCATTCCTATAAAAGCTAAAAGACCAACAAATAGAATCTGCAACCGAGGAAAGTCGGCACCACGAAACCACCACTCATCACGAGGAATAAGTGACCAGAAACTTAACCAAATCACCAGACCTGCTAGAACTTCGATATAAATCATTGAATTTTCTCTTTTAAGATGATTTGTTTTTTAAAGTTTTTGTCATCTTTATCAATTTTGTATGTAACATAAACAAGATATTCTACTCAATAAAGATGGTGTTTTGTTTCTGTAACGCTTGCAGTTGTGGACACTTTTGATACACTCAACTCCCCCTAATAATTTTAACGCACCGAGGCAAAATGACATGAAAGTAGGTCTGGTCGGTTGGCGCGGGATGGTCGGTTCCGTCCTTATGCAACGTATGGTTGAAGAGAATGATTTTGCTCATATTGAGCCATTTTATTTCTCTACCAGTAATGCAGGTGGTGAAGCTCCTTCATTTGGTGGTAAGACTGCCCCAGCACTTATGGAAGCTACAGACATTAATAGTCTGAAGCAAATGGATGTCATTATTACCTGTCAAGGTGGTGACTATACGTCTGAAGTTTTCCCACAGTTAAAAGCGACTGGTTGGGATGGCTACTGGATTGACGCAGCTTCAACTTTACGTATGTCAGATGATGCGATCATCGTTCTTGACCCAGTAAACCTTAACGTTATTAAAGACGGCTTGGTTAACGGCACCAAAACTTTCGTAGGTGGTAACTGTACCGTATCACTTATGTTGATGGGTGTAGGTTCACTTTTCCAAAATAATTTGGTGGAGTGGATGACTGCTATGACTTATCAAGCAGCATCAGGTGCTGGCGCACAAAACATGCGTGAGCTAATTACTGGTATGGGCTACTTATATAACAATACCAAAACATTGTTAGATGATCCTAAATCTGCAATTTTGGATATTGATCGTCAAGTTGCTGAGTTACAACGTGGTGAAGGTTTCCCATCTGCTAACTTTGGTGTGCCATTAGCGGGTTCATTAATTCCTTACATTGATAAGCAACTTGAAAACGGTCAATCAAAAGAAGAGTGGAAAGGTCAAGTTGAAACCAACAAGATCTTGGGTAACTCACAAATTGTTCCTATTGACGGTCACTGTGTCCGTATTGGTGCAATGCGTTGCCACTCACAAGCACTTACAATCAAGTTGAAAAAAGATGTACCGCTTGATGAAATTGAAGACATGATTCGTACTTCAAACCAATGGGCGAAAGTTGTACCAAACACTCGTGAAGCGTCTATGACTGATCTTACACCTGTTGCTGTAACTGGTACTTTAACTGTGCCTGTAGGTCGTCTACGTAAACTCAACATGGGTAAAGAATATCTAGGTGCATTTACAGTGGGTGACCAGTTACTCTGGGGTGCTGCTGAGCCTTTACGTCGTATGTTACGTATTTTAGTTGAATACAAAAGCTCATAATTTGATTTGAATTATTCAGTCAAAATAAAAAGCCGATCACATTAGATCGGCTTTTTCGTAACTGGTTTGTGAAAATTTTACAATTTATTTACATTTCATTATTGTATAATTTTGAATGACTTTACGACTTATTAGGTCATGGATTGAGATGACTGTTTATAACAAATTAAAAATTGCCATTTTCACCATTATGTCTTCGCCTTCTATTTATGCGATTACATTAGACCCTATACAAATTCAGTCCGCACCTGGCGATTTGTTATATGCCGAAATGAATTTTCAACAAGCTGACCCCAACGCCAATCTACAAGTCAGTCTAGCGACTCCTGAAGATTTAAGCGCGTTAGGCATAACTCATCAGCCGCCCGGAAATCTTAATTTTTATACGCGCCAAAACGGTCAAGGCTCAGGGGTTATTGTTATTACCTCATCTCGCCCTGTGATTGATCCTGAACTAAATATTGTAGTAAAAATTAGTGAAGGTTCTGCTACACGTTTGCAGCATATCAAAACCGTAATTAAGCCTTCTTCTATAAAAAAGACTGAAAATAACGAAAGTACTTTGTCACCTCAGTTTATTGTCAATGAAAAAGACATTGCTCTAAATCTGCCAGAAAGTACTCGATATGCATCACCAACTTTGGCCTCAACTCCAACTGATTCGAATAGTGAACATAGCCTTAATATTAACTCTGGAACTGCTCCAGCTGTAAATACAAATTCATCCAATACACTTAGTGCAAATTCTTCTACTCAACTTGCTCAACAAGTTACAATAGCTACTACCCCAGATCAGACAGAAATTAAACCAACCAGCGCTAAGACACCTACAAATAATTCACCAAAAACTCCGGTCAAAAATTTAACAGCGCAAAAGAAATCTGTACCTCAAAAAGCGCTTAACCAAAATCCTGCGAAGAAACAATCGTTAAGTTCCTACAAAGGACCAGCATCATCAGGTAAATATGTGGTACAGCGAAATGAGTCTTTATGGAGCATTGCTAATCGTATTGCCGCGAAAACAAAACAACCTGTTGCGAAAGTCATGCATGATATTCAAACACAAAACCGACATGCTTTTATTCAAGGTGATGTAAATCGTTTGCGTCAGGGAATCGCACTTAACCTAGCTCACTCTCCTGCAGCTAAACCTCAGCAAAACAAGTCAAAAACAGATATCGCACATACTGCAAAATCAACTTCTGGCAAAGCAAAATACCGTTTACAGCAAGCCGAAATGAGTATTGTGGCTGAAAACAGTCAAAATTCTACACATGGAAGTGCTAAAAAGAGCACACAACAAAGTCAAAACAATACTGAGTTAGCAGTAAAAGTTATGACAACAAGAGAAAAAACCGTTACATTACAAAGGAATGTAACCAAACTAAATCAAACTTTACGTTTAAAAGACCAACGTATTCAACTTCTGAATGCACGTTTGGCAGAGTTACAACAGCAGTTACAAGCACAGCAACAGACTCATAAGCAAAAGCATTAAGTTAAAACCAGAGTCAGCTCGCTTTATATTGCAAATATTTATTTTTTAAGGGGAAAGTAATGTTATATGTGATTCCATTCATCATATTGCTCGTGATCGCTGTCATTTTAAAAAAACGCGAAAATAGCCAAAAGCAAGAGTCGAATTCCCCTAAAACAATAAATAGAAAAACCAATAAAAAAACGAACTCTAAATCAACTAAAAACTCGCGTGAAAAAACTAAAGTAAATGTAGTTGATGAATCTATTCCCTCTACTCCACAAAGCAGTCCTGTTCCAGACGCTGTTCGTCAGAAGATTCAGCTACTTATCCAAGAAAGACAATTCTCAGCCGCTGAAGCTCAAGTCAATCAGGCACTAAAGAAAGATAATACGCAACATGAACTTTATTTATTACTACTTGAGATTCATATTGCACAAAAAGATGAGTTTGCAATAACTCAACTGATTAGCCATATTCGTAGCTTAGCGCTCAATGAAATAGCCATTCAAGCAGAAGCCAGACAAAAAGAATATGAGTCATCAAGACAACCAGATGCGATCGATTTTCCTCAAGCTCAAACATACCAAGAGCCAAAAAATACATCTGATGCAACAGCTCAGTTTGACCAATTAACAACAAGTTCTTCTGAAACTTCTTTTGATGAATTGCAGCAAGACTATACCCCTGTAAAGCAAGAACCTGCTGCTGAAGTTGAACCTTTAGAGTTTAATTTTTCATTTGAGCAAACCACGACTACCGAAAGTACCAGCCAACCAACACAGAAATCAGAGTTATCGCCATCTCAAGAAACAAATGAGCTAGCTGACCTAGAGTTTTCTTTTGACTTGGCACCTCTGCATGAATCTGAGGAAAAAAACCAGACAATAGCGGCACCAGCAGCTCAAGAGAACACCAATGCTTTGGATTTTAATCTTGAATTAACCCATGAAGATCCAGAAGTAAAACCTAATGAACAGATCTCATCATTAGATGAGCTTAAATTGGTAGAACAAGCGCCATTAGACTCGAATTCAATCGCACCTCTTGAGTTTTCGCTAGACGAGCCTGCATTAGTTACAGCACCAGAGATTGAAACTCAAAACCTTGTAGACTTAGTACGCGAAGAAACTACCCCAGATCAAACCAAAGATCCCCTTGTAGAAGCTTTTCCAGAATTAAAACAGTTAGATGAAAATGAACTTGATTTAAAACTAGCTGAGCAATACATCAAGTTAGGAGCCTACCCAGCAGCTCAAGCCTTATTGGCAAGCAATGAGCAAAAATTCAACACAGAACAACAACAACGCGCGAAAAACTTACTTAATCGCATAGCTTCTTAGAACTGTTCGATTTACCATAAGCAGTCAGAGATGACTGCTTTTTTATGCCTGCAAAAATATGAAAAAAATAGCCTTATTTTATATGGGTGGTACTTTTGGTTGCATTGGTGAACCTTTAGCTCCTATGCCTTATGAGCAATTCTTGCCTCAACTTGAAAAAGTGATTCCCCCACACTTAACAGTTGACTGCTTTGCTGCACCCAATATTGTTGATAGCAGTGCATGTACGGCACCTGACTGGTTGCGCCTGATTCAACGTATACAACAACTACAACTTGAAGGTTATCAGCATTTCGTTGTTATTCATGGTACAGACACGCTCAGTTATGCGGCTGCGACCCTAGCCCGCTTTTTAGGCCAAAGCTGTCATATTGTGATTACCGGTAGTCAATATCCGCTACTCAATATTCAAGGCGATAACACCCGTGAATTTACTGATGCAATTGAGAACTTATATCTTGCATTAGAACAAGTGATTGCTTTCCCTGTGGGTGCTTATCTCGCATTCCACCATCAAGTATTCCACGCGCAAACTGCATTAAAAACGCATACGACTGAACTCGATGCATTTTCAGGGTTAAGTAGTGAAGCTGAGTTTACGCCTCAGCAAAATGAATTGATCGTACAAGATGCCCAAATTGAACGAGCTGCTTCCTTCCAGATTTTAAACTGGATGATGCAACCCATTGCAACACAGCACTTAGTACAACAATTACGCCACTTACTTTCAGCCCCACCACACTTTTTAGTGTTACAAGGTTTTGGTACTGGCAATATTGCAGTAAACCAAGAATTACTTGCAACATTAGATGAGCTTTACACACGTGGCTGTGTTCCGATTCTTACCACTCAGGTGACATTCGGTGGTATTGATCAACGTTATGCGATTAGTGCATGGGCCAAAACTGCAAAAATTGTCATCAGTGATGCACATAGCCATGCAGATCTCTATGCAAAAGCACTTCAAATCTATTTAAAATACCCAACCCCAGAACAATGGCTCAGCCATTGGAATGAAAATTAGCATTAAATAGAGGTGAAGCTATGCAACGTTATGCAGTCGGTATTGAATTTAGCGGAGTTCAATACCGAGGTTGGCAAACACAACAGCCAGGCGTTGCCAGCGTTCAGGAAACGATCGAGCGTGTACTGAGTAAAATTGCAGATGAGCCCATTGCACTTCACGGTGCGGGTCGTACTGATGCGGGAGTACATGCAACGAATATGGTGGCACACTTCGACACGAATGCTATTCGTCCAGAAACGGGGTGGTTAAGAGGGGCAAATAGTCAACTACCTAAAGATATTTCCATTCAGTGGATTAAACTGATGGATGAAAATTTTCATGCCCGCTTTAAAGCGACTGCTCGACGTTACCGCTATATCATCTATAACGCACCGCATCGCCCAGCACTATTACACAAGCAAGTTACGCACATTTACCAAAAGCTAGACGTACAAAAGATGATTAAAGCTGCTAGTAAGTTCGAAGGAACGCATAACTTTGAAACTTTCCGCGCAGCAGCATGCCAATCAAACCAGCCTGTTCGACATGTAAAACATTGCCGTTTATTTGAACATGGACGCTATTTAGTTTTAGATATTCAAGCAGATGGTTTTTTACACCATATGGTGCGTAATATTGTCGGTTGCTTACTCGAAATTGGTCAAGGTATGTATGAGATTGATCATATCGATGCAATGTTTGCGGCGCAGGATCGTAAGGCAGCTGGGGTAACAGCCCCACCCGATGGCCTTTATTTTATTCAGTGTAATTATCCTGAACAGTTTGATTTGCCGCAGCCACCACTTGGGCCACATTGGCTAAACTTACCAGATTAAAATATTTAAAACTCAGTATCAAAATTAAGCATTAAATAAGATACGCGACAAAGTCATACGCAACCTGCCCTAAATATATAATTATATGTTTTTGCGATACATTAGATCTTGATAATTATCTAACAGGTTTTGCGTATGACAATGGTTTTGGTTACTTTTCCCGAAAGAAAAGTAACTCTAGCTGAAAGCCGATCCAATTATAAAAGCCTCAATGGCACGACTCCGTCATGACATAGAATAAATTAACGGTGCTGTTTACGCTTACGGTATTCCACAGGTGTTTCATTCGTCCAACGCTTAAATGCACGATAGAACGTACTTGGTTCAGAGAAGCCAGTTAAATATACAATACGCTCAACACTCTCATTGGTATTTGCCAAAAGTTTTTTAGCTAAACGACAACGATAGTCAGAAAGTATTTGCTGGAAGCTGGTATTTGCCTCACTGAGCTGAGTACGTAAACGACGCGGCGTAATATTCAACTGAGCAGCAACCGTCTCTAAAGTTGTTTCTCCACTTTCAAGTGTCGAACCAATCGCACGACGAACCTCACCCACTAAATCATAACGGGCGAGTTCTTGTAACTTTTCAATCGCTAATTGTTCATGCAATTGAAGTAACTCAGGCTCTGCCTGCCAAAGCTGAAAATCTAAAATAGCTGGGTCAAAATATAAACGTGTCTCTTTCTGACCTAAGCTAACTGGACAGCCAAATACACGGAAATATTCATCCTCAGATGCTCCTTCGCTAAAATTAAAATCGATGAAGATAGGATGAAATTGTCCTTCAGTAATGAACTTAAAAAATCTAAGCACGCCCGAAATCGCACATTCAGAGAAATGACGATTGACGAGATTGTCAGCACCAATCTGTTCACCATTGGTTAAATAACAACGTCCTTCTTCAACTACTAGTTTTGCATCAAATGCATCACTAATCAGTCGCTGATAAGCTAAGGCTCGTTTTAAGCCTTCACCAAAGGTTTCACTACTAATAAATAGATGTTCAATCACCTGCCCTCGATACAAAGGCAAATGCTCACCTAAATGCAGACCGATGTCTGGATCTTTACTGACTTCCTGAGCGGCAGTCCAAAAGGCGTACTGTGCACTTAACGGTGTACGTGCATTGGTATCGACCTGATTTAAAGCAACTCCCGCTTTGGTTAATATTTCTTCTGTTGGCAAACCCGCACGACGAATCGCTTGGTAGCCAAAGCGTAATACAACTGATGCATCTGTTAGCTGACCCACGCAGTGCCCTTCCATGTAGATACTTCATTGATATTTAGGGCTGTTGACCTTTATGCAATTAACAGTCCCTAATAACTATGATTTTAGATTAGCGTTGATTGACCAAACTGACAACAGAATTACACTTCTTTTGTGAAAAAAATTACATCTTTTTTTATTAGTCATACTTTAACCAGATGCTTTAGCAGAAGTGTGTCTATCTTGTTTTTTTTAAAAAAATTGACTATAATTTGCGCCTTTCCAATTTGATCATCAGGTAGGCTATGGCCAATAAAGAGGAACTCATTGAGTTCGAAGGCGTTGTCACCGAAACGCTTCCTAATACGATGTTCCGTGTACGTCTTGAAAACGGTCACGAAGTTATTGCACACATTTCTGGTAAAATGCGTAAACACTATATTCGTATTCTTACTGGCGACAGTGTAAAAGTCGAAATGACTCCATATGACTTAACTAAAGGTCGTATTACGTACCGTGCTCGCTAATTAGTGAATGCAAAAAAGCCACTTTATGATGTGGCTTTTTTATTGTGTTATTTATTCACTTAAGCGACTAGTTTTACATCCCACCGTTTGGCATTCACGCAATCTTTCTTGCAGCCAATGGTTTCTTTCTTGCGTTGTCTGTAAACGACATTGCACGTCTACACTATTCCTATTTGAATCTGTACACTCGGCGTCACGTTGACGTATCCATGCAAGCTGAGACTTCTTAAGAATATTTTTCTGCGCGGTGTTTAACTTTACTCGCAGTGCTTGATAATTCTTATTCAAATCTGCATCAGCACTCGCATAAATTTTATTTGTACAGTAAATATCATCGTAAGTATTGCGGGCACTATCACAGATCTGCATAGACTGAAGTCATGCCAAAGCTGCATAAAAAAGCAAAAACTATTTTTCTCATACTATTCGTCCTTAAGTTTTCTATAAAATTATTATTAAAGTAGTTCGGATGTAATTGATAAATCGAAAGACAAATTTACCTTCCATTTATCATAATCCTCCTTTTTTACTTTACAAGCTTGTAAATACAACCTATTGTTCTTTAATAATAAATATAATTTTATATAGTGAAAAAAATGAACATATATACCCGCTGCCAAATTGGCTTATTATCTTTCATCATTATTTGTCTTAACGGTTGTGCTAGCCACCTACGTCAATCCGTAGATTTACAGGAATATTTAAAAGGCTTTTTAGGTAAATCCTCGGCGACCATTCAACAAGATATCAATCTACGTAGCCTTGGTTTTCAAGTCGCCAACTCTCCGCAAAGAACACCCAATCAGCTCATCTATACGATTTTGCGTCCTTTAAGCATTCCTATTCCAATGGTGAGTAATGTTGATATGAGAGGAAGCTCTATTCCTGTCCAATCAGGAAATCTGAGCGGCAATTCTTATGATATTAATTTCAATTGCAAAGTGATTTTCCAGCTTAAAAATGATGTTGCTGAATCAATTCAATATGAGGGTAAAGCCTGCTAAGACATCGGCACAAAAAAACGCAGCTCAACGCTGCGTTTTTTTATAATAAGCTTTTAAGCAAGAGCAGCTACAACAGCCTCACCCATTTCAGCCGTACCTACTTTTGTCATACCTTCAGACATAATATCTGCTGTACGCAAACCTTGATCAAGCACTTGACCTACTGCATCTTCAATTGCTTTTGCAGCAGCTTCTTCACGGAATGTGTAGCGAAGCATCATTGCAACTGAAAGAATAGTTGCTAATGGGTTTGCCACATTTTGACCCGCGATATCAGGTGCAGAACCATGGCAAGGCTCATACATACCTTTGCCATTTTCATCTAACGAAGCCGATGGCAACATACCGATTGAGCCTGTAAGCATTGCTGCTTCATCAGATAAGATGTCGCCAAACAAGTTACCCGTTACGATCACGTCAAACTGTTTCGGTGCACGTACAAGTTGCATTGCAGCGTTATCAACATACATATGTGAAAGCTGAATATTTGAATAATTTGCTTGCTGTAAATCAGTAACTGTTTGCTTCCAAAGCTCTGTAACTTCCAAAACGTTAGCTTTATCTACAGAACAAACCTTTCCACCACGTAAGCCTGCAAGTTCAAAAGCTACTTTTGCAATACGCTTAATTTCGCTTTCAGAATAAACGTCGGTGTTATAACCTTGCTTTTCACCGTTTTCGAGTTCACGGATACCACGTGGCTGACCGAAATAGATACCGCCAGTCAATTCACGAACAATTAAAATATCTAAGCCAGCAACAATTTCAGGCTTTAAGCTCGAAGCATCTGCTAATTGCGGATATAAAATCGCTGGGCGCAAGTTAGCAAACAAGTTAAGTTCACTACGAATTTTTAAAAGACCACGTTCAGGGCGAATAGAACGCTCAATGGTGTCCCATTTTGGTCCGCCTACCGCACCTAATAAAATTGCATCAGCTTTTTTTGCTTGTTCACTTGTTACTGCTGGGTACGGTTCACCATGCGCATCAATTGCCGCGCCGCCTAATAAGCCATGTTCCCAAGTTAACGATAAATTAAATTTTTCATTTACTGTATTTAATACTTTTTCTGCCGCCCCAACAATTTCAGGACCAATACCATCACCAGCTAAAATTAAAATCTGTTTAGACATGAACTTTTTCCATTTTCCAAAGACAAGCAGTGCTACAACTACCGCGGTGTTAATTTTTTCTGCTCAAGGAATTCACCTAGTCCTGTTGTAACATCAAATGGTCGACAAAAACGGCGAATGACATGCCCATCTTGTTCTAAATCGACACATAATGGATCTGGTACAGAAACATTCAGCAAACTACCCGAACGGTTAGATTTGTCTCGGTACATTTTAAATGTATAGCGATGGTTAGCATTAAACTGGTGAATCACATGAAATGTTTCTGCACGATCCGGAGAGATCGGATAGAAACGAATCACCACTTCATATTGTTTAGCAGGCACTGATAAATATAAGCTGTTAGTTTGGCTAAGCACTGAACCTTGTAATCTCACAATCCCTTGATGAATTGCCTGATTACTAATTCTTCGTGTTTGCGCATCCACTACAGTAATATCATTTAGTCGTTCAAATTCACAACTCTTCGCGCCCGAACAATATATTGCTGCATTCTGCCCCAAATTTTCTTGTTCAGCCTGCTTAATGCGGACAGTATCCACTACATTGTAAGTGCTTTGACAAGCACTGAGTGTTATTGCGCACAGGCTCAACAAAAAGCTATGAGTAACGTTCCTCTTCATTGTTCAAGCCCAATCCTCATCTAGTGCATAATTCTAAGGTGTTTTTATGCTTTAGCATGTTAGCAAGAGTTTGAACGCTACGCCATGGCTATGTTTAAAATGTACCGAAAGGTTAATTCAACTCTTGGAATACCCAAGGACGAACTTGTTTAGTTTTTTCTTCATAAGCGCGAATTGCGTCCGCATTTTGAAGAGTTAAACCAATATCATCCAATCCATTTAACAAGCAGTGCTTACGAAACGGATCAACTTCAAATTTAAATGCTTCACCTGTTGGAGTACGTACTTCTTGAGCTGCTAAATCAATTGTTAATTGATATCCCTCATTAGCAGCACATTCTTTAAATAACTGCTCAACTGTTTCTTCTGGCAAAATGACAGGTAACATGCCATTTTTGAAACAGTTATTAAAGAAAATATCAGCAAAGCTTGGTGCAATAACGGTACGGAATCCATATTCATTTAATGCCCAAGGTGCATGCTCACGACTTGAACCACAACCAAAGTTAGTACGAGCAATTAAAACAGTTGCTCCTTGATAACGAGGCTGGTTTAAAACGAAATCCGGATTTTTTGGACGTACTGAATTGTCTTGTCCTGGATAACCTTCATCTAAATAACGAAGTTCATCAAATAAGTTGTCGCCAAAACCAGTGCGCTTAATCGACTTTAAAAACTGTTTTGGAATAATTAAATCTGTATCAACATTGGCACGATCTAATGGTGCAACGATACCTTGTTCAACTGTATAAGCTTTCATGGTTTGCTCCAGACCGAATTAAAATGAACGAACATCAACAAAGTGACCAGCGATTGCAGCCGCTGCTGCCATTGCTGGGCTCACCAAGTGAGTACGACCACCATTGCCTTGACGGCCTTCAAAGTTACGATTAGATGTCGATGCACAGTGTTCACCTGGTTGTAACTTATCTGCATTCATTGCTAAACACATTGAACAACCCGGCTCACGCCATTCAAAGCCAGCTTCCAAGAAGATTTTATCCAAGCCTTCTTTTTCAGCTTGTTGTTTGACTAAACCAGAACCTGGAACAATCATAGCTTGCTTAATCGTAGACGCCACTTTACGGCCCTTAACTACCTCAGCCGCAGCACGGATGTCTTCAATACGAGAATTAGTGCAAGAACCGATAAAGACACGATCAAGTTGAATATCAGCTAATGCTTGGCCTGCATTTAAACCCATATATTGATAAGCACGCGTCCAGTCATTACGTTGAACGTCATCTTTCGCTTGTTCTAAAGTTGGTACAGCTTCTGTGACAGGAATAACCATCTCAGGTGAAGTTCCCCAAGACACTTGTGGCTCGATCTCTGCGCCATTTAACTCAACGACTGCATCAAACACAGCATCTTCATCTGAATGCAATGTGTTCCAGTAAGCAACTGCTTGTTCCCATTGCTCGCCTTTTGGTGCATAGCTACGGCCTTTTACGTATTCAATGGTTTTGTCATCAACAGCCACCATACCGACACGAGCACCGGCTTCAATCGCCATGTTACATACCGTCATACGCCCTTCAATCGACATATCACGGAAAACCTGGCCACCGAATTCGATTGCATAACCCGTACCGCCAGCAGTACCGATCTTACCGATAATCGCCAACACCACATCTTTTGGTGTTACGCCTTTACCCAATACGCCATCTACACGAACTAACATATTTTTAGATTTTTTCTGAATCAAGCATTGTGTTGCTAACACATGTTCAACTTCAGATGTCCCAATACCATGCGCCAAGCAACCAAAAGCACCGTGAGTCGCTGTATGTGAATCGCCACATACCACCGTCATGCCCGGCAAAGTTAAGCCCTGTTCAGGCCCAACTACATGCACAATCCCCTGACGAATATCATTAATACTAAATTCAACAATATTAAAGGCTTTACAATTGTCATCTAAGGTTTGAACTTGAATACGAGACGTATCATCTTCAATACCAGCGATGCCTTGGTCACGTTCCTTTTTAGACGTTGGAACGTTGTGGTCCGGTGTAGCAACGTTTGCACTTAAACGCCATGGTTGACGATCCGCAAGTTGCAATCCTTCAAATGCTTGTGGACTTGTCACTTCATGCAATAAATGACGGTCAATGTATAGTAAACATGAGCCATCATCACGCTGTGAAACAACGTGGTCATCCCACAATTTGTCATATAAAGTTTTGCCTGCCATGTCGTCTTGCTCCATTGGACTGGGTAATTCTGATCTTTATTCGATTATAGCCAGAGTTTCACATAAATCTAATTTATCATTTTTATAAATTAGAAAACTTTTTGGAATAAATTATAATTTCCATAAGGGACATCAAATTTAATAAATCGTTTTTGTTAATGATTATCATTTGCATAATCAATTTTTAATCTTATACTCTAATGCCTATACTAAAAATATCTAAAGTGGCTAAAGAGAATGATCATGGCTAATATCCAAAAATTCGTTATAAATAATCAACGTACCTTAAAGAAAACCTTAAGCTATTACATTATGCATATTACTGTAGCAATGCTAGTTGCATACTTTGTAACAGGTAATATCTGGATGGCTTTAACATTAAGTATGCTTGAACCAACCGTACAAGCTTTTGCTTTTTTCTTCCATGAAAAAGTTTGGGCTGCTTAAGATCGCCGCGTATCAGCCTTAGCTGAAAAAGAAACAACGGCTTAGGCTAAGATTAGTGCGGTAATTCACAACTTTCTCACTCGTTTTGCTGCAAGCATGATACGATTTTGGCTCGGCAACTTTAGCCCCTCGATTTTTTTATTCCAAGTTGAGTTGTATTATGAATCTTGCAGCCTTTGAAGCTTTTGTAAAAGTCATGGAAACAGGGTCTATCTCTGTGGCAGCAGATCAGTTATTTATTACTCAACCTGCTGTTACCAAAAGAATTCACAGCTTAGAAGAATATTTTGGCGTAAAACTATTTGAATCTGCAGGCCGAGGTGTTCAGGCAACTCATGCCGCACATTCATTACTTCCTAAAGTTAAAAACTGGTTAAATGAGCTGGGTGATATTCACCATACGCTGAGCCATGAACAAACTCAGGTACAAGGCCGCTTAAAAGTCGGTACGAGTCACCATATTGGTTTGCACCATTTACCCGCACCACTTAAGCATTTTGTTCAGCAATTTCCTCAAGTCACTCTAGATGTGCATTTTGTTGACTCAGAGCAAGCCCATGAACAAGTATTAGCTGGTGATCTAGAACTAGCATTTTTAACGCTTCCTCCTTCAGGAGATGAGCGTCTTAACTACATTACAATTTGGAATGATCCTTTAGTTTTTGTTGCTGCCCCTTTTCATCCGCTGGCACAAAAGAAGAATCTTACCTTACAAGATTTAATTGAATATCCAAGCTTATTACCCGCTGCACAAACTTATACTGCTCAAATCACTTTGGCTGAGTTTGAAAAACAAGGCCTTAAACCCAAAATTACCATGAGCAATAACCCTCTTGAGTCTATTCGTATGTTGGTGTCGATTGGTTTGGGTTGGTCAGTTTTACCAAAAACTCTGTTGAATCAGGATATGCAGCAGCTTGATTTAAATGTTGAGATGAATCGTCAATTAGGTATGGTTTGGCATCCTGCACGCACTCAATCTAGAGCCATGCAGGAGTTGATTAAAATGATGCAGGATGCATAAAAGACTCCCATCTAAGCATCTACTCGAATTTAATTTATCCAAGCTTTAAGAGGCTTCGAATTTGTTGCACCATTTGGTTTTCATCAAGCATATGATGTGGAATCGTCATCGTTAATAGCTGATCTGATCGAAAATGGCGGTCTACTTCAAGCATAACGTGAGTTTGGTTAGGTTCAGCAACGAAAGAAACTTCAACCTCATTAAATCCGCTAAACATATGTGAAGAGACAAATTCAAGCTCTTGCTAACAACCAATCGTTGATCTAAAATTTCGCGCAGTAAGCTGCCCTTTTTCTACATCTACTGTCGATAAAACAAAGCCACATCGCTGCATAGCCTGTAGAAATATTTGCATGGCTGGAGTTGGCAGAACCTTTAGATAATCACGATCAGTTGCATCTAATCCCCAATCAACATCCATATGGGTTTGAATCCAAACACGTGCACCATTTCTTCGACAAGCAACCTCAGTAATTGGTGTCTCAAATGGTAGTTGAATACTAAAAGGGAAAGAATGTGCTTGATGTGCCGGCAAGAGGAATCGAGAGTTCACTAACCACTCTTGTAAAACTAAAGGTTGGTTAAACTCATGATCACCAGATTCGACTTCTGCCATCGTTACCAATTGCAAATAAAGACCATTAATCTCTTTATCAGATGATCCACCTTTAAAGCTAATTTCTCCATGCAATGTGCTGCCTGCTTGCAAGCTTGGGTTCTGTAAAACAGTTTCTACCGTCACACCTTGAAGACCCAAACCAGACATAATTTTACTAAACATTTTTTCTCTAACCTTTCGAATTATTTCCTGTCATCTGTAGCAGCATACTTATTATTAAAGTGCATCATCTCCAGCCAGCTGAATCTTACCATCTGCAACTTCATTCATAAATTGGTCATAGTCATTTAGATTACGTTCTGCATATTCTTCTGCATACGTTTGTAATACTTCTACTATCGTATTACCTTCGCCAAGATATCCCATAAGTACATCTGCATTTCCAGATTTAGCGTGGGCATGAGCCAAGGCTAAACCGCAACTTTCAGCATACTCATAGAAATACTCATCATCCATGTCACTAAGATCAACCGAGATTTTCATATCACGTAACTGACGTACATGAAAATGTTGATTTGATATGGAAGAGAACCCAAGAAATATATCACTTGCGGCCTGCATGAGCTGCTGACCATGCACTACACGCTCACCTTCGTGATTTACCTTGTCTACAAATAACGGGCTAAGAATTGATGGATTCGCTTCTTTCATTTGTAAAATTAACGGTTCTCGATCTGCATCCTGAAATAATGCAATCGCTGATCGTGTACCAACACTTCCGACACCCACCACTTTCAAAGCTATATCTGTACGTTGATAACGATCAAAAAGCACTTGGCGATCATATTTCAAAGAATCACGGTATTTTTGAAAAAATACATCAACATCTTTACCAAATGGCTCATCTAGATCTGGATGCCATAATAACGGCGCATCATCCACAAAATGACGAAATCCTGTATCTTGATCTTGCCGGGTAAGCTTTGGCAAAACAGAGTACGCCGTTCTTTTCTGTGCTGAATCGAGATGCTTCTCGCGTTTCTTTCTTAGTTTTCGACACTCAGTATTTTCTAATAATGTACTGGCATCAACTTTTTCATACCAAACTTGGAGTGGTGAAAGTTCTGTAATTTCTAATAAGTGCTGACGATAACTATTCAGCATTATTTTAATTGCTTTTAACCCGACTTTCTCTGCAAGATGAATATCACGCGCCGCGATTACAAGACTGGTTGCTAAACGCTTTACATCCCATTCAAACGGGGCAACTAAAGTTTCATCAAAATCATTAATTCCAAATAACAGATTACGTTCTGGACTTGCAAAACCACCAAAATTACTTAAATGACAATCCCCACAAATCTGTTGAAATAAGCCTGAATTTACCTACTCCCACGCTTGGTCAAATAGCATCAAAGAAGGCATGCCACGATAAAATGTAAATGGAGAAATACTCATCCGTTTTGCACGAATCGGTTTGAGTTTTTCTAAACGACCTTGGTTACTCCAATCATAGATCGTTAAAGCAGTTGTACCTTTTGGTCGTTCAGAAAGTTTTGATAGGTGTTCACGTGGAACTTTTTTACGTTGAGCCTTACCTAATTTGAAGCCTTCGCTTTTATTTAGTAGTTTCCCCTGATAGCTATGACGTGTTAAATCAATACTTTCATCATTCCAAAGTTGTTTTGGTAATTTAATTTGTGCTGTTTTTGACATTATTTCCTCATTTTTAAATTAAATTTTTTTATATTCTGAAATCTTTGCCAAGATAGAATTTATTTTATTAATCATAGCAATATCTGTTTTTAGCTAAAATTTATAAGAGATATTAAAAAATGATTTTAAATATAATTAAGAGTTGGAAGACCTCAAAACTTTTTAAACTGTTCTTCCAACTCCATAATCTTAAATCGACCAGTCCTGAATGTCCCAGTTATGTTCTTGGGCCAGTTTTTCAAGACGATCATCGGGGTTTACTGCAATTGCATGAGTTGCATATTCAAGTAAAAAACGGTCATTAATTGAATCGGAATACGCCCAAGACTCAGACACGTTACGGCCTTCCAACCATGCATCTAGACGTGCAAGTTTGCCTTTTTGATAACACGCTAAACCAGCAACTTTGCCCGTATATTTTCCGTCAGCCACTTCAGCATTGGTTGCTAAAATTTCGGTAATCCCAAATTCACGAAAAATCGGTGCAGTAATAAAATCACTTGTTGCCGTAATACCCACAATGGTATGGCCTAAATCTTGATGTTTTTTGATTGCATCAAAACCTTTTGGACGCATTTGCGGACGAATGACTTTTTGCATGAACAATTGGTGGAGCTCAGTTAAGTAGTTATTGTCATGCTGCGTTAAAAATCCAAAAACAAATTCATTATAAGCATATGGGTCAAGTTGCCCTGCTTTGTAATCTTCATAAAATTTATCATTCATCTGACGATGATGAACCGGATCAACCAAACCTTCATTGACTAAAAATTCACCCCAAGAATGGTCTGAATCGGTATTTAACAAGGTATGGTCTAAATCAAACAACGCCAGTTTCATGAAAATTCTCGTTTAAACTGAAATTTAAGAAAAAAAATGTAAATCTATCTCCGCTAGTCGATAGAAATTCGTTAAGATCGTAGCAATTTAAACATTTTACTTTGATCTTTTCGAGCTGGACATAAAAAAGTGTTTGTCCCCGCGATTAAAGTCAACGATATAGACAATATTTAGGTAGCCAAATGATCGATTCAGAAGGTTTCCGACCGAATGTCGGGATCATTTTGGCAAACGATGATGGACAGGTTTTATGGGCAAAGCGCATTGGTCACAATGCTTGGCAATTTCCACAAGGAGGCATCCAGTTTGGAGAAACCCCTGAACAGGCACTTTTTCGAGAACTGAGAGAAGAAATCGGCTTATTGCCCGAACATGTCCAGATTATTGCGCAAACCAAGGGATGGCTGCGTTATCGTTTGCCACATCGGTACATTCGGTCAGACTCTGACCCCGTATGTATCGGACAGAAACAAAAATGGTTTTTACTGAAGTTAACTGCGCCTGCAAAAAATATTCAGTTAAACCTCTCCGACCCGCCCGAATTCGATGAATGGCAGTGGGTTAGCTATTGGTATCCTCTTGGACAAGTGGTGAACTTCAAGCGTGATGTTTATCGTAAAGCCATGGTGGAGTTGTGTACACAGTTGCCGATGCAACAATTACCCTAAAAATCATTTATCTAGCAAATGATTTTTATTAAAAGTGCTGTTATAAATACATTCATAGTCTAAAAAAATACTGGAGTATACATCCATGTCAAACATGCAACTCGACACTCTACGGCGCATTGTCCAAGAGGTTAATGCGTCCGTCAGTTTGCATGAATCATTAGACATCATGGTTAATCAGGTTGCTGAGGCCATGAAAGTGGATGTTTGTTCTATTTATTTACTCGATGAACGCAATCAGCGCTATGTATTAATGGCCTCTAAAGGCTTAAATCCAGAATCTGTAGGTCATGTTTCTTTGCAACTCGGTGAAGGCTTGGTTGGTCTGGTCGGGCAACGTGAAGAAATCGTTAACCTTGACAATGCGCCAAAACATGAGCGGTTCTTATATTTACCTGAAACAGGTGAAGAAATTTATAACTCTTTCCTCGGCGTACCGGTCATGTATCGTCGTAAGGTTATGGGCGTTTTGGTTGTTCAAAACAAACTTCCTCAAGATTTTAGTGAAGCTGCCGAGTCCTTTTTAGTTACGCTATGTGCTCAGCTTTCTGGCGTTATTGCTCATGCTCATGCAGTGGGTAATATTGACGTATTTCGTAAGCCGAGTAATGGACCTGCCTACAAAACCTTTCAAGGCGCTTCAGGTGCAGGCGGTGTTGCTTTAGGTCGCGCTATTATTTTATATCCGCCTGCCGATTTGGGTTCTGTGCCTGATCGTGAAGCCGAAGATATTAGCGATGAACTTCGAATTTTAGATCAAGCCATTTCATCAGTTCGTTCAGAGATTCGTTCTTTAGATGAAAAAATGCATGATTCTTTAATGGCCGAAGAGCGCGCTTTATTTAGTGTTTTCTTAAGAATGCTAGACGAAAATGCATTGCCAGCAGAAATTAAAGAACTCATTCGTGATGGACATTGGGCACAAGGTGCAGTACGTCGTGTCATTGAAAAACACACTGCTCTTTTTGCACAAATGGAAGATGATTATCTTCGTGAGCGAGTTTCTGATCTTAAAGATTTAGGGCGACGTATTTTAGCTTCTTTGCAAGAAGAAGACTCTAGCCATCGTGACCTGAGTCCGGACAGTATTTTAATTGGTGAAGAAATTAGTACTGCTGCTCTCGTTGAGTTGCCAGTAGACAATATTGCAGCGATTGTGACATCCGAAGGTGCAGCCAATTCGCATATGGTGATTGTGGCTCGTGCATTAGGTATTCCAACCGTAGTTGGTGTAACTGAACTGCCAGTGAACACACTTGATGATGCAGAAATGATTGTGGATGCCTATCAGGGCCGTGTTTTTGTAAACCCTCCACGTCGTTTACGTCAACGCTATAAAGAAATTCAGAAAGAAGATGAGCAAATCGCAAAAGATCTCAAACAATACGAGACCAAAGAAGCGATTACTCCAGATGGTGTGTCTGTTCAACTTTATGTAAATACGGGCCTCATGATTGATGTTGTCCGCGGAGTACAACGCGGTGCTCAAGGTGTCGGTCTATACCGAAGTGAAATTCCATTCATGTTACGGGAGCGCTTCCCAGGTGAAGAAGAACAACGCGCAATCTACCGTCAACAGTTGAGCCATTTCGCCAATAAACCTGTGGTGATGCGAACTCTGGATATTGGTGCCGATAAAGACTTGCCGTATTTCAGTATTGAAGAAGAAAACTCGGCATTAGGCTGGCGTGGTATTCGTTTCACGCTCGATCATCCCGAGATTTTTTCTTCGCAAATTCGCGCCATGCTCAAAGCCAGTATTGGTTTAAATAATTTGCATATTTTATTGCCAATGGTCACTACAGTCAGTGAAGTCGAAGAAGTACTTTATTTACTTGAGCGTGACTGGATTGCAGTGCAAGAAGAAGAGCAAGTTAAAATTACCAAACCAAAAATTGGAATTATGGTTGAGGTGCCGAGCGTACTGCTACAAATTGATGAGTTTGCTGAACTCGTCGATTTCTTCTCGGTCGGTTCAAATGACTTAACCCAGTATTTACTTGCAGTTGACCGTAATAATCCACATGTGGCAAACGTTTACTCACACTTTCACCCATCCATTCTACGTGCGCTAACCCGCTTAGTTAAAGAATGTCATGAATACAAAAAACCTATCAGTATTTGTGGTGAGATGGCGGGGGATCCATTATCAGCAATTCTGCTCATGGCAATGGGCTTTAATACCCTTTCGATGAGTTCGAGTAACATTTTGCGCGTAAGAAAAGCAATTTGTCATGTGCCAATGACAGATGCACAAAAATTGCTGGATGATGTCATGAAAATGAATAATCCACTCATCGTAAAAAGCTGGCTTGAGTACTATTTTAAAACTCACGGTTTAGCTGATATGGTGAAATCGAATCGAATCGTAAATGTTTAATATATAAACAATAAAGGAGAACAATGCTCTCCTTTATTCATTTGAGATCGCTTCTACTACAACTCAATATAAAAAATTTCATCTCACTATTGCGCTCATCTTAATCTTTTAAACAAACATATAATCGGTTTTTTAAATTAATATTGACAGTTTAATCCATTTGAAAAATAAGACTCCTACTCCTAGTATATTTACAGAGCGTTATTAAAAGATCTTACGTTGTTCCAACAATTCAAGAGGTAATTCTATGCATCGTTATTTACAAGTTTCATCTTATTTTTCCTCTTGTTTTTTAACCTTCATGCAGTAAATTGGAGGAATAACAAGTAAAGGAATCTGATGCATTATTAAATAAAAAATAATGGCCGACATCTCAGTGAAAAGACTTTTAAACGGTTTCTCTCACCATTTGTTCTCCCATTTCTTTATTTAGTAAACATGAGTTTTTAAACCAGAAGTCCAGGAAAATGAGCCCTAACATTTTACGAAGAGCTCAATAATTATTACCCAGAGAGAATATAACCATGTCAGACGAATCAAAATGCCCTTTTTCAGGCCATAAATCAAAATCAGAGGTAACGGTCGGTGGTGGCACGCCTAGTTTACACTGGTGGCCAAAACAACTACGCATCGACCTACTCAACCAACATTCAGAACGCTCTAATCCACTCGGTAAAGAATTTAATTACCGTCAAGAATTTAAAAAACTCGACTACTACACCCTCAAAGCTGATATCAAAAATGTATTAACCGATTCTCAAGATTGGTGGCCAGCCGATTGGGGAAATTATACAGGCTTATTTATTCGTTTAGCGTGGCATGCTGCCGGTACATATCGCATGGGCGATGGTCGTGGTGGTGCTGGTCGTGGTCAACAACGTTTTGCGCCATTAAATAGTTGGCCTGACAATGCAAGCTTAGATAAAGCGCGCCGCTTATTATGGCCAGTTAAACAAAAATACGGTCAAAAAATATCGTGGGCAGATTTATTTATTCTTGCTGGAAACATCGCACTTGAATCTTCGGGTTTCCGCACCTTCGGTTTTGGTGCAGGTCGTGAAGATGTTTGGGAACCAGACAACGATGTAAACTGGGGCGATGAAAAAGAATGGTTAGCTCATCGCAACTCTGAAGCATTGGAAGGCAGCAATCTAGCTGCAACCGAAATGGGTCTAATTTATGTAAACCCTGAAGGCCCACAAGCCAGCGGTGACCCTAAATCAGCTGCACCATTTATTCGCGCGACTTTCGGCAATATGGCAATGGATGATGAAGAAATTGTTGCCTTAATCGCAGGCGGTCATACTTTAGGTAAAACTCACGGCGCTGCCTCTGCTGACCATGTTCAGGCTGATCCTGAGGGAGCTTCAATTGAACAAATGGGCTTTGGCTGGTCAAACAGTTTTGGCACTGGTGTTGGTAAAGATGCAATCACCTCAGGTTTAGAAGTAATTTGGTCACAAACACCAACACAATGGAGCAACTACTTCTTTGAAAACCTATTCAAATATGAGTGGGTACAAGAGCGCTCACCTGCTGGTGCAATTCAATGGGTAGCAGCAGATGCTGAGGCAATCATTCCAGATCCATTCGACCCATCAGTTAAACGTAAGCCAACAATGCTTACTACAGATTTGACCTTACGTTTTGATCCTGAGTTTGAAAAGATCTCTCGTCGTTTCCTTAACGATCCACAAGCATTTGCCAATGCTTTTGCTCGCGCTTGGTTCAAGTTAACTCACCGTGATATGGGTCCAAAAGCACGTTACTTAGGTCCTGAAGTTCCGGCTGAAGATTTAATCTGGCAAGACCCATTACCTGCTGCCAGCGCTATACCATCTGCTGCTAGCATAGATGATGCAAAAGCAAAAATTGTTGCATTGGGATTATCTGCTGGTGAGCTAGTTTCCCTTGGTTGGGCTTCGGCATCAACTTTCCGTGGTGGAGACAAGCGTGGCGGTGCAAATGGTGCACGTATTGCTTTATCGCCACAACGTGAATGGGACGTAAATAAAAAAGCAGTTGAGACTTTAAGCAAAATTGAAGAACTCAAAGCATCTACTCAATTATCATTAGCTGATTTAATCGTGCTTGCAGGTAACGTTGGTGTAGAGCAAGCTGCTCAAGCGGCTGGTTTCAATATTAGCGTTCCATTTGCTCCTGGTCGTGTTGATGCAATACAAAGTCAAACTGATGTCGAATCTTTCCAATTACTCCTTGGCCTTGCCGATGGTTTTAGAAACTGGAAAAAAGAGGGTGTCAGCGCAACAACTGAGGCATTATTAATTGATAAAGCACAACAGCTGACTTTGACTGCACCAGAGTTAACTGCATTGATTGGTGGCTTACGTGTACTGGGCACCAACTGGGATGGCTCACAACACGGCGTATTCACTCAGCAAGTTGGTGTACTTAGCACAGACTTCTTTACGAACTTACTCGACATGTCTACTGTATGGGCACCTGTTGACTCAACAAGCGAAGTATTTGAAGGTAAAGATCGTAAAACAGGCGCAGTAAAATTTACCGCAACACGTAATGATTTAGTCTTCGGTTCAAACTCAATCTTACGTGCATTAGCCGAAGTTTATGCTCAGGTAGATGGTAAAGAAAAATTTGTTCAAGACTTTGTTGCTGCATGGACTAAAGTCATGAATCTTGACCGTTTTGACTTAGCTTAATTTAAGTCAAAATAGTAAAAAGCCAGTTCAATTTGAACTGGCTTTTTTAATATCAAGCATCGTTTTTTAAACAGTCAGTTTGTGTCCTTCCCGAATGCAATAAAAAGGATTTGCAAGCTTTGAAGAAGCTTTAATTGCCTGCGCTAGAGCATGCTCTGGGTCTTCTCGGTCTTCATCAGTCAACTGGAAAGTTCGATAATGAATCGCAATAGAACGATGAGCCTGTAAATCGAAGTGCGCATGTAGCGCATCTTGCGGGTTCATATGAACATAGCTCATCAGTTCACGTGGCTCATACGCACCTATTGGAAGTAAGGCAACTCGCGGTGCGCCATAACGGGCATGTATTTGCTTAAAATGACCCGCATAACCGGTATCACCCGCAAAGAAACAATGACCTGTTTTAGCCACGACCGAAAAGCCGCCCCAAAGTGCCTTATTCTGGTCGCGTAAACCACGACCTGAACCATGCTGTGCAGGTGTATAGATTATTCTTAATTCGTGATAGGGAATTTCTTGCCACCAATCCATCTCAATGACATGGAACTCTTTAGGTAGATAAAAACCATTCCCGAGTCCAGTGTAAATTGGCATTGCGAATTTTTTATGTAGCCATTCAAGTGTCGCCAAGTCCATATGATCATAATGATTATGGCTGAGCAAAACTCCATGAATCGTCGGTAATTGTTCTAGTGCAAAACCTGCCGGGCATACACGGCGTGGGCCACGCCCTTGTGAAGGACTTGCATAATCACACCACACTGGGTCGGTAATAAAGTTATAAGGGCCAATCTGAACCAATACCGTTGCATGCCCAACGAACCAGACTTGCCAATCATCCAGATCTGCCTGAGGTCGATTTTGCGGCAAAGCTACAGCCGTATTTACACGAGTTTCATATTCATTTTGAATATCCACTTTCCATGTAAAAGACTCACGCGTAACTAACCAACGCAATAACTCTTTTGAGCCACGAGCAGGTGACTTAGGCTGTTGATTATAAAAACGTGTATCCGTTTCATGCCCAGACTCGGGATGACAAAAAGGAGGTTTTATCCATGTATGCGTCCAACAGGACTGAGTCGGCAATTGATATGTTAATGTCGGCTTGTCTTTCATGGGCTTTTCTATGTTTTAGCATCAGCAGAATGGATGTGATCAGGTTTCTATCTTAACGATTAAAACAAATTAAGCTATGGCACTTACACTTATTTATCATATAAATATCCATTTTATCGTGGTCATAGCCAACCTAAGTTAAATTAGAGTGCCATAAAAAGCACTTAGATGTGTTGAGTTTATGCGTCAGTAATTACCATTCTTACTAAGACTTCTTGTATAACATAACAATTAGAAGATGCCGAAAGCCGCCATAGAACCTGTCTATTTCATCTTTGTCGCCCGTAATTTTTAACTTAAGATTCTTCTGTGCAATGAAAACAATATATTTAGTAACAATTACATTTGGGTAGATCTTAGCGACCTCTAGGTTATAAATTTATTTTATTATTCTAGTTTTTGCATAATATGAGAATTTCTTAAATGAATATTTAAATCCTTTAAAAAATTCTTTGATTAATTAAAAATAATGTATTTATTATTTAATTATTAATATATTTTATGAATTATTAGAGCTTATATTCCTATATTAAATCTTTAATGAAAATTAAAATTCCATTTATTTTATAAATACCTAAATCACCTTCACGCTATATCTATTTATGCTTTATACTTCACTTAAATCATAGTAAGACATTTTTTGGATTAGTCTTATGGAACTACGCCATCTCCGATATTTCATTACCGTTGCTGAAGAATTAAATTTTAGTAAAGCCGCTCTTAAACTTTTTACTGCACAGCCCTCTCTTAGCCAACAAATTAAAGATTTAGAAGAAGACGTTGGTGTACGACTTTTAAACCGCACAAAACGCAAAGTTGAGTTAACAGAAGAAGGCGAAGTATTTTTAGAACATGCTCGACTCACCCTCGCTCAGGCTGAAAAAGCGGTCGCTATGGCACGACAAGTTTCTAAGGCTAAACAGCAATTGTTACGTATCGGTTTCGTTCCCATCGCAGAAATGAAAATTTTCCCTTATGTACTTCCTAATCTTCGACTACAACACCCCGACCTTACTATTGAACTATCTAATTTAAACAATACTGAACAGCTTAAAGCCTTAAAAAAAGGAGAGCTGGACATTACGTTTACTCGTGAAAATACAGATAGTGATGAAATTCAAAGCCAATTTGTTTTAACTGAACCCCTGATTTTCTTACTTCCTAAAAATCATCCACTTGCTCAATATGATCGAATCCCAGTCCATGCTTTACAAGGTATTGACTTTATTATCCCGGCAGCCGAACAATCACAAACCTTACATAACACTATTTTAGATTTCGCTAAAACTCATAACATCGAACTGAATATTGTTCAAAAAGCAGACAGCATATTGTTCAACATTAACTCTCTTGGTTCTGGATTAGGCTGTACAATTTTACCTGCCTACGTTGCGCCTTTAGGCATCAAAAACACGATAGTTCGTCCACTTGATGTCGACTTACCAACACTTGATTTATTCGTAAACTATCGTAAAAACTCACAGTCGTTAGGCGTTCAAAAATTCATTGACCAGCTCACTAAAGTATTTCATTTAGATAAAAACTTAAACCACGCTTAATTATTACGAATAATTTTATTATTAAGCGCATGATTAATAAGATCATCTTTATAAAAAAGTATAAATAAATATTCCTTCTATTTATTTTATACTTTTTATAAACAGTTTAATCCGCGGTAATATCCTATTTTATCTAATAGGTAAAATTAAATATCTGATGAATATAAATGAAAAGAATTGAAATAAAATCTATATAAAACCATATATTATTTTCACCATTTAATAAAAATAATATATTTCCCGTGTAATAAAGGAGACTAGGAAAATGGTTGGCGTATTTCAACATCTAGGACGTAGTGTACAAAACCGCCCACATTTCTTTATTGCTTTATTCATAGGTATTGTCACAGCCTGTATTTTGACATGGTTAACATCATGGAAGTGGTCAACTATTTTATTAGTCAGCTGGAATGCTTCCGTTAGCATATATTTACTACATGTTTGGCAACTCATGAAAAGTGCCGACCATTCACAAATGCAACAGCAAGCTAAAAAACAAGATGAAAGCAAATGGGTCATTATGCTGATTGTTTTATTAGCATTAATCATGTGTTTGGTTGCTATTCTAATTCAACTGTCACAACTCCCTTCCGACAGTTCTGCAAAGTTAGGTCATGTGGCTTTAGCTTTACTCACCATTGTGTCTGCATGGCTTTTTATGCATACCGTTTTTGCTCTACATTATGCCCATGATTTTTATATGGCTTTATCTAGAAATGAGGAAAATGGAGGGTTAGATTTCCCTGGTACAAAACAGCCAACTTATCCTGATTTTCTATATTTTAGTTATATTATTGGTACTTCTGCTCAAACTGCGGATGTGTCAATTACCACCAAGCACATGCGTCTTTTAAACTTATTTCACGCTGTGTTGTCTTTTGGATTTAATACCACCATTTTAGCGATTTGTATTAACGTTGCTGCTGGCTTTCTTACCAATTAAAACCTTTATTTGAAAACAAAAAAGCCACCCCTTTGGGTGACTTTTAAGAATATTAGGTTTACAGCAGTTGCCCCATAGTACTTTGTTTTAAGCCTTCACGCTGTTTGATTGTTTCAACATAACGGGTAATAGCAGGATGTGATTCAATCGCATTCATTTTTAACTGCCATAAAAGCATTGCTCCCACACTTATATCTGCTGCGGTAAATTGCTCACCACATACATACGGATTCGCTTCACTCAATCCCTGAACTAAAGCTTGATAAGCATCGTTGTAATCGCCATAGCCAACAAACATTTTTTGCTCAGGTGATACTTCTATGCCTAAAGCTTTATCAACACCTGCAGCTTCCCAAGGGCCCGCCATCATAAATAACCAACGATAGTACAAACCACGTTTTGGATCATTCAAGGCTGGTGCCAAACCTTTATCACTAAACTTGTCGGCTAGATATGCACAGATTGCACCCAACTCATAAATCACTACATCGCCATCTACCAATACCGGCACTTTTCCAAAAGGATTAAGTTTTAGATATTCAGGTGACTTCATTTCAGTCTTATATGCGACTTCAATTCGTTCACATTCAACACCTAACTCGACCAAAAGCCAGTCAATAACTACACCACGCGACTCTTTGTTAGTATAAAGTTTAAGGCTCATTCTTATTGCTCCTTGTTTATCGTAGTTCCTAGTTTACAAATAACTTTTGTCAGTTTTTGTCAGTAGTCCTTTGCATTTCTTGTTTCCACCACCTTTGAAACAGATGTTTTTTAAATTCAGGATATATTTCCTCACTCATTTGCAAGTCATGGATACGATCTATCCGAAAATGGCGAAATGCCTGCCGTAATTCACACCAAGCAGCAAGTACAACTTTGTCATGTAAATACCCTAAAGCAAAAGGCCAAAGTGAACGTTCACTTAACCGTTTTTGTTCATCGCAATAATCGACTTTTATTTTTACTTGTTTACGAATCGCTAAACGTACTTGTTCTACTAAAGCTTCATCAACCGGATGCCAGTAATGTGTAACGCCTAGCGTCATGTCATCGATCAAATATTTCCGGTGCTCAGGTAGAACTGCATAAAGTTTAGAATAGATTGAAACGGCTGCCGATTTCATTGCCTGATCTGGAACGTCTTTCAACCACTCTAAAGCTAAAAATAGAGCTTCGGCTTCATTCTCATTAAAAGTAACCGGTGGTAATAAGATGTCTTCTTTAAGCTGAAAACCTAAGCCTGCTGAGGCATCAATTCTTACACCTTGCTCACGTAAGCTATCAATATCTCGATAGACACTTCGAACACTAATGTTTAGGCTTTCAGCCAAGACTTGTGCTGTGATTGGGTAACGGGCTTCACGGAGCTGTTGTAAAAGATTTAATAGACGAATTGAACGGCTCATTTTTCTCTTCTTATTGTTTTGTTATTCAGCTTAAAGAAAGAGGGAACGTATTCCCTCTTTAATACTATTTCAATTTAAGCGACATCTACAGTAGGTAACTGAGCATACCCTCTCAAAAAGCTGTGAAGCTCTTGTACATCTTTAACAATCGTTAAAGGTTGGAACTTTTGCAGAACTTCAATCGAATGTACGCCATAGCCTACTCCGATACGCGGCATCCCTAAACGCTGTGCCATCTCAAGATCATAGCTGCTGTCACCAATCATAACCGCTTGCTCAACATTCACACCAGTTACAGTCAATATTTCTTGCAGCATGAGCGGATCTGGTTTTGAACGTGTTTCGTTGGCTGCCCGAGTCACATCAAAAAGATGAGTACTTTGTGTTTTTGCGATTACACGGTCTAACCCACGGCGGTTTTTACCCGTTGCAACTGCAAGCTTTAAACCTTGGGCTTTTAAATCACGGAGTAGTTCAGAAATACCCTCAAACCATGCGTCACTAGTCGAGTTCGCAATATAGTGATCGCCATATGCCTTTAAGATCGAGTCATGCAATTCTGGCGCTTCTGGAAATAAGGTCTGCATCACCTCAGGCAAGCCTAACCCAATAATACTTTTTGCAGCTTCATCGCTTAGAGACAATTCATGTTGCTCTGCTGCATGTTGTAGGCTCGCAACAATCTGGCCAACAGAGTTATATAAAGTTCCATCCCAGTCAAAAATTACTAATTCGGTTTTCAGACTCATTTTGCTACTCTCAAAGCCTTTAATAACTGGGTCATGTCTTCTGGCAACGGCGCTTCAATCGGTGGATAACCCGGAATATCTAAACGCATCGCGTGTAAACATAAACGTCTTGCCTGCGGACCTACGTACTCAGTGGTATGTCCATATTTATCATCACCCAACAACGGATGTCCAATACTTAAACCATGGACACGAATTTGATGAGTACGGCCTGATAACGGCGATGCATGAACTAAAGTGGCATTTTTAAAACGCTCTGCAACCACCCATTCGGTTTTACTTGGCTTACCTTCTTTAGACACTCGTACACGACGCTCGCCATTGGCTAACTCGTAACGAAATAAAGGAGCATCAATGAGTTGTTTATCAAGACTCACCTGACCTTTTACAATCGCTGCATAAGTCTTACGAATTTTGTGCTCACGCAACATATCTTGTAGCAGCTTTAAAGTACTACGTTTCTTGCTAATCATGACCAGCCCAGAGGTATCACGGTCAATGCGGTGAATCAGTTCTAAATATTTTTTACCTGTCGCGGCGCGTAAAGCCTCAATCAAACCATACGCCACACCACTACCACCATGTACAGCAATACCTGATGGTTTATTGATGACTAACAGTCCTTCATCTTCATAGACCACACGGCTGAGTAGGCTCTGTGCTACACTGTCACTTACAGGAGCAGCGGTTTCATCCTTTTGTTCATAGCGAATAGGTGCAACACGAATCAGATCTCCAATCTCTAATTTGGTCTCAGCTTTAATACGTTTTTTGTTTATTCGAACCTGACCTTCACGAATCAAACGATAAATACGACTCTTAGGTACACCCTTTAAACGCGAAAACAGGAAATTATCAATTCGCTGTCCTGCTTGATGTTCATCCACCTCAAACCAAGTGACACTTTGCCATTGCTGTGTAGAATTCATACTAATATTTAAACCTGAAATTTTGCTAAATTTGATTAATAAATGACCGATTAGCTTAGTTTTTTCACAAGAAATCTAAGCTTAGCCCATAGGCAGATGCTGCAAGGTTTGATATAGTCAGCGCACGGATACCGCCGTAAGTGAACATCTAATAGGGAATTTCCCTGATTGAAACCTCAATCAAAATGATGCTTTCATCACCAGCTCGGATTGGTCCTAAAGAATTATGCCGACGCCGAAGGCTTATTATATCGGCAAAATGACAAACTGTTGCGTTTAATTCAGTTTGTTCAAAAAAATATGTTACCAACTCTAGTTGGTTATGGAACGTAAACTGATACACATCAGACAAATCGCTCCTTAATGTTGCCTTCAGGCTAAAGCGTTGATGCATTGGAACTGCCGAAAGCACCGATACGATGAGCATTCCGTATCAAACTTCCAAAAAGAAGTCACTTCGCGCCCAATGACAGTGAAAGTCATTAACCAATGCACCGCTCACCCGCCAGTGAAGCACTAAGGAAGTCCGATTTAAAGGTTGAAGCAGTATTGCCTACATCACAGACGAGAATCGAAGCTAAGGCTAAATGTAGCCGGTAACAGATGACTCAGACCACAAATATTTTGAGATCTGGGAAATGATCCGTCATGTTCGATGTTCGTTCAGAACCTTTAAGTTTGTGCGATATGTTTGTGTGGGTCACTATTAGGTGTCACACCCATGAAACGTATGTTGATTAATGCAACTCACGCAGAAGAAGTCCGCGTTGCACTTATCACTGGTAATCGTCTTTACGATTTTGATTTAGAGAATCGTACCCGAGAACAGAAAAAATCCAATATCTATAAAGGCCATGTAACCCGCGTAGAACCCTCTTTAGAAGCTGTTTTTGTTGAATACGGCGCAGGCCGTCAAGGCTTCTTGTCTATGCGCGAAATTGCTAACAGTTATTTCCAAGCAGACCCACGACAAACTTCAAACATTCGTGAACTTATCACTGAAGGTACTGAATTACTTGTTCAAGTCGAAAAAGAAGAACGTGGCAATAAAGGTGCAGCCCTTTCTACATTTATTTCACTTGCAGGACGTTATTTGGTTCTTATGCCAAACAACCCGAAAGGTGGCGGTATTAGTCGTCAAATTTCAGGTTCTGTACGTGAAGAGTTAAAAGAAATTCTAGCTTCTTTAAATTTACCACGTGGTATGAGCGTTATTGTACGTACCGCTGGTATTGGCCGTACCCAAGAAGAATTACAGTTAGACTTACAGCATTTGCTTGACCTTTGGGCACAAATCCAAGGCACAGCGAGCTCTGGTCCTTCTCCAATGCTGGTTCATCAAGAAGCTGGTGTTGTTACTCGTGCTATCCGCGATTATTTACGTGATGATGTTGCAGAAATTTTAATTGATAGCGAACAGGCTTATAATGAAGCTTATAACTTTGTTAAAGCAGTGATGCCTCGTCAATTAGACAAACTTAAAACTTATACTTTAAACGAGCCATTGTTTGCTCATTTTGGTATTGAAAGTCAAATTCAAACTGCTTATGAACGTGAAGTAAAACTTCCTTCTGGCGGTTCAATTGTGATTGACCAGACTGAAGCTTTAGTTTCAATCGATATTAACTCTGCGAAATCGACTCGTGGACATGACGTTGAAGAAACTGCGCTGAATACTAACTTAGAAGCAGCAGAAGAAATTGCTCGCCAACTTCGTCTTCGTGACATTGGTGGTTTAGTTGTAATCGACTTCATCGATATGACTAAAGAGCGCAACCAACGTATGGTTGAAGCAAAACTTCGTGAAGCAACACAAAGCGATCGCGCACGTATTCAGTTTGGCCAACTTTCTCGTTTTGGCTTAATGGAAATGAGCCGTCAACGCTTACGTCCATCTCTTGAAGAAGCAACAGGTTATGTGTGCCCACGCTGTCATGGTACAGGCATGGTTCGTGACTTACGCTCACTTTCGCTTTCTATTATGCGTAAAGTAGAAGAGATCGCGCTTCGTGAACGTCATGGTGAAGTACAAGTAGAAGTGCCTGTTGAAATTGCAGCATTCTTGCTCAATGAAAAACGTCATAGTCTTGTTTATTTAGAACAAACTTCTAGTGTTCGTGTGACTGTTTTACCTCACCCGCACTTAGAAACCCCTCACTACGAAATTCAGTACAATCCAGATGGGTTTGCCCCATCTAGCTACGAACGTACTGAAGCAACTCGTTCAAGTGAAAAAGAGTTAGGTTATGAATCTTCTGAATGGCATTTAGAAGAAGCTGATCATGGCCATACTCATGCAGCCCCTGCTGCCAATAACGCAGCTAATCAAAAGAAAGTCAATCAAGCGGTTCAACCTGCTGCTCAGGCAAGCGCTCAAAAAGCAGCAAGCCCATGTGCATGGTTAGAAAACCTTTTTGTTCAAAAACAAGCTCAAACAGTTGATCAATCTCGCTCAGCACAAAATGCTGCTGCCGCAATTGAACAAATGGTGAATACAGGCGCTGTTAGCCGTGGGCAGTTTGGACAAGTTGTAGCACCAGCTGTTGCTGAAGTTACTTCGGCTCCATCTAACAATGCCTATATTTCTCAATCTCCTGTTAAACAGGAAACACGTGAGAATGTTGAGAAAGACGATAAAGTACAACAGCAACGTCCAAACAACAAAAAACGTAAGCACAAAGAGCAACGTGAACAACATCAGCACCACCACAATCAAGAACCACAGCAACAACAGGTTCATGAAGAGGTTGTACAGTTATCACGCCAAGAGCAACGTGAATTAAAACGTCAACAAAAGCGTCAACAGCAAGACCAGCCGCATGCACAACATCAAAATGATGGGCAACAAGCTGAACATGCTGTACCACGTCGTGACCGTAATAACCAACAACGTCCAAACCGTCCGAATCGCCACCGCGATCCAAGCGTATTAAATGAAAATCAAAATACGCCGGCACCAGCAGTTGTTGATGAAAAACAAATTAAGGTTGATTTGATTGATGCTCCACAGCATGAAGTCATGAATACAGCCTTAGTCATCAATGTTGATCAAGCACAAAGCGAAATTATTGCTTTAACCCCTGAGCAACCTGTTGAACGCACTGAAAAATCACCTGTTGTTGAAGCTACTCAAGAATCAGCTCCAGCACCAGTTGTGGCAGTGGAAGAGACGGTAACTGCTGAAGCAGAAGCTCCTCAACCAAAAGCTGAGAAAACTCAACCGCAAGTTCAACGTGCAAGTAATGATCCTCGTATGCGTCGCCGTGAACAACGCAATGCAAAACGTGCTAAAGCTGCTGCACCATCAATTGCCCCATCGCAAATTCCAACGTTGGCGCAATATACAATTGGCAGCTTGATCCGTCATGTTTACGGTGAAGACTGCACAGTGCTGATTGAACAGTTTGGTTTAGTTCCAACATTCAATCGTGCATTGCAGAAATTTGCAGAGCAATACGCAAGTACTCTAGTGACTGAAGTCGCAGCTGAAGCTGAAGACAAAAAGCCTGTTACTCGTGATGCCGAGCTTCCAAGCAATAAGCCTTCACAAGAAACAGAACCTGCGCCAGTACTTCCGTTGACGCCACCAAAAGAAGCGACACCACGAGTTGCTAATGATCCGCGTGAACGCCGTCGTTTAGCGAAACTTGCAGCTGAACAAGCTTTTGAGCAAGTTAAACAACAACATTCTGCATCAGAAGAAGCTGCCCCTGTAGCTGAGACTGTGGAAGAAGCCGTTGTTGCTCCTACTGCTGAAACACAAGCACCTGTTGAATCAAAACAACAACCGCTTGAGCTTGATCAGCAAGTTGAAGTAGTAGCTAATGTAGAAGAGACACCAGCTAAACCTGTAGTAGAAGCTCCGGTTACAAAACAGCCAAAAGCAGCTGCAAAAGCCAAAGCAGCTACAGAACAAGCTGTAGAGCCAACTGAAGCTCCTGCCGAGAGTGAATCGGAAGATTCTAAAGCTGATAAGGACAAACCAAGTCGTCCTCGTCGCCCTCGCGGCCGTCCACCAAAGAAAGTAAATCCTGTAGCTGAGTAAATCATTTGCTCAATTGCAGCTAATTTAAACAAACCTAGTCATTTCGATGACTAGGTTTTTTTTGTTATTTTTAACCAATTAGGTTGATTGCACTAGAAGAAAAGTTTTAAAAGCATGGTGAACCATGAAAAATACTGTACTTTTGCCAACGCAACCTTTTTTGGATTGATCGAAAAATAAATAGGATTGATATGAGCCAGACAACACAGACCGATATCATTACGCTTGGGGATGTTGCCACTAGACTTCCTAGCTTTATTCCCAAAGTACCCCATATCCTGAATGGTCTTAAACAGGCTTATTTAAGAACAGCAAATACACCAACTGGATTAGGTGTAGCTTTTGAGAAAGCTGTTAAGCGAAATCCGAAAGGTATTGCTTTATTATTTGAAGATCAAAGTTACTCATATGAAGCTTTAAATGAATGGGCTAACCAGATTTCTCACTATTATTTATCTCTCGGCGCACGTAAAGGCGATGTGATTGCCGTAATGGTTGAGAACCGTTCTGAGCTTATTGCCACTATTGTGGGCTTAGCTAAAATTGGGGTAACGATTGCGCTTGTAAATACATCGCAAGTCGGTAAAGTTCTCGCTCATAGTATCAATCTTGTAAAACCAATTGCAGTCATTGCGGGCGAAGAGGTCCGTGCTGCAATCGATGAAATTCGTCAAGACTTAAACGTTCCTAAAGACCGTTTCCACTGGTTTGCAGATCAGGCTACTCGTCAAGATGCAGGAACAGCACCTCAAGGTTATGCCAATCTTGCAATAGAAATTGATCAATTCCCGAAATTCAATCCATCAACCACACATTCTGTTCATGGAAATGATGGTCTGTTTTATATTTATACTTCGGGTACAACGGGCTTACCAAAAGCAGTTATTTTTAAACATAGCCGCTGGACACTTGCCTATGGCACTTACGGCCACATTTTAAACCTTGGCCCAGATGATGTGATGTATGTCACTTTGCCGCTGTACCATGCAACAGGTGTGGTGGTGTGCTGGTGTGGTGTGATTGCAGGAAGCTCTACGCTTGCCATTCGACGTAAATATTCAACCAGTGCTTTCTGGAAAGATGTTCAGAAGTTCAATGCGTCTGCAATCGGTTATGTAGGTGAACTTTGCCGTTACTTGATGGATGCTCCAACTACAGAGCTTGACCGTGCTCACCGTGTAACCAAAATGATTGGTAACGGCATGCGTCCAAACATCTGGGATAAATTCAAACAACGTTTTGGTGTTGAAGAAGTTCTTGAACTTTATGCATCAAGTGAAGGCAATGTCGGCTTTAGTAATATTTTCAACTTTGATAATACGGTAGGCTTCTCCCCTATGCCGTATGCAGTCATTCAATTTGATAAAGAAAAGAATGAGCCTGTACGCGATAAAAATGGCTGGTGCAAAAAAGTTAAAGCAGGTGAAGTCGGTTTATTGGTAGGTAAAATTACCAGTCGCTCTCCATTTGATGGCTATACTGACCCAGAAAAGAACAAATCTGTGATTATGCAAGATGTCTTTAAAAAAGGTGACTCATATTTCAACACAGGTGATCTTGTTCGTAATATTGGTTTCCGTCACGCTCAGTTTGTTGACCGCTTAGGTGATACCTTCCGCTGGAAAGGCGAAAATGTATCTACCACCGAAGTTGAAAACATGGTGTGTGAATATGACAAGATCGCTGAAGCTGTGGTTTACGGCGTAGAAATTCCAAATACCAATGGTCGTGCAGGTATGGCAGCAATCACGCTTGCTGATGGTGCTGAATTAAATGACACTGACTTAACAGAAATGGTGACTGTATTTAAAAAATGCTTACCTGCTTATGCGGTACCAGTGTTTTTACGTATACAAACTAAAGTTGAAACTACAGGTACTTTTAAGTACCAAAAGAATAAATTGAAGGAAGATGCGTTTAATCCAAGCAAAACTTCTGAACGTTTACTCGCTTTATTGCCTGGTGCAAGCAGTTACTGTGACATCACAACTGAAATTTTTGACAACATTCAGGCATATAAATACCGTTTTTAGTTCATTTTTTAGCTAAACAAGAGGAAATCGTGCTTTTTATAGGCAATCATGCAAATGTTTTTAAATTTCCTCTTGTGTTAGTTGAATAACTTGCTAAAATACGCGACATCAAAACGATACAGTGTTTAGAAGTATTACTTCTCTCTGAGTCAATACGAGTTTGATTGCTTAAGAAAATCATAGATTTTCTCTTGCACTCGGGTAAAACATTGTTTTACTTAATCCTCGCTCAGGGTCGTTAGCTCAGTTGGTAGAGCAGCGGACTTTTAATCCGTTGGTCCCGCGTTCGAGTCGCGGACGACCCACCACTTATCTGTTTTGAACCTATTTGGGTCGTTAGCTCAGTTGGTAGAGCAGCGGACTTTTAATCCGTTGGTCCCGCGTTCGAGTCGCGGACGACCCACCAAATTCTAAAAAGCCTCTCAGTTCGAGAGGCTTTTTTTATTGTTAATGTATTTTAGTTTTATGACTAAAAGATGACGATGCACTTCTTATATAGAATATCCCTAGCCCATTCCATAAAGATTTCCAAACGTTTAGGAATATAACTTCTATTCGGATATAAAATATTAAGTGGAAGTGATTGAGCAGTATAGGCGCTTAGTACTTCAACTAAAGTTCCCTGCTCGATTTTATCCTGAACATCGTAGTATGGAAGTTGAATAATTCCCAAACCTGCAATAGCCGCTGCAATATAGGCTTCCGTATTATTTACGCTTAAAGCACTATCCATCATCACAGTTCCATCTTGATATAAAAATACGCCCTGTTTTTCTCCTACGGCTCCTGCATAGTTAATGAGTTTGTGTTGAGATAGATCTTCTAATTGTTCAGGAATACCGTACTGTTCTAAATAGTCAGCACTTGCACAGTTCACCATAATCAAGTTACCAACGAACTTCGCAATTAAACTACTATTATCTAGCTGCCCCACCCGAACAACACAATCGATTCCTTTCTCGATTAAGTCAGTGATGTCATCAGAGCTATGAAGTTGTAAATGGATATCTGGATAGCGACTATAAAAATCGGGAAGTTCAGGAATAATCACTTGGTGTACGATTCGGCTGGGCATTGAAATTTTTAGCGTGCCACGGTAATGCTGCTTTTGTGCCTGTATAAGCTGTTCGAGCTGTTCATAATCAAATAATAGATTTTGACACTCAGGTAATATTCGTTGTCCATCTTGGGTAAGGCTAACTTTACGCGTAGTTCGATGAAATAAGCGTACCCCATAGTGAGTTTCTAGCTGTTGAATTGCGTTCGTTACTGTCGAGCGAGGTAAATCAAGCTGATTTGCCACTTCACTAAAGCTTTGTCGTTTAGCGACTTCTGTAAAAATAAAAAATTGCTGCAACCGATCCATTTAATTGTTCGTATTTTCTGAATAGTTAAACCAAACTAGCATAATTGATCAAAAATTACCGCCAATCTAGACTAAAAACACATTAAAACAAGTCATCATAGGAACAATCATCATGGCAACTCATACTCTTAAAGATAAAGTTGTATTGATTACAGGCGGCGCAAAAAACTTAGGTGGACTGATTAGCCGTAAATTTGCAGAACAAGGCGCCAAAATCGCGATTCACTACAATAGCGCTGAAACTCAAGGAGATGCTGAACAGACGCTCGCAGATGTAAGAGCATTCGGTGTAGATGCCGTTTTAATTCAGGCAGACCTAACGGATATTGATAATATCGAAAAGCTATTCTTAGACACTAAGCAGCATTTTGGCGGAATTGATATTGCCATTAATACAGTTGGAAAGGTTTTAAAGAAATCTTTTTTAGATACCACCGAACAAGAGTTTGATAGCATGAGCGATATCAACTCAAAAATTGCCTATTTCTTTATTCAATCGGCAGGTCGTCATTTAAATGACGGCGGCAAGATTTGTTCAATCTTGACTTCTCTTCTTGCAGCCTACACTGGACTCTATTCAACCTATGAAGGTTTAAAAGCACCTGTTGAGCATTACACACGTGCTGCATCAAAAGAATTTGGTGATCGTCAGATTTCTGTGACTGCTGTTGCACCTGGGCCTATGGATACTCCCTTCTTTTATGGTCAGGAATCTGCCGAAGCAGTGGCTTACCATAAATCAGCTTCAGCTTTAGGTGGGCTTACCAAAATTGAAGATATTGAACCTCTAGTTCGCTTTTTGGTAACTGATGGTTGGTGGATTACAGGACAGACTATTTTTGCAAACGGCGGCTATACCACTCGCTAAAATCAAAAAGCCGCATCTCAATGTGCGGCTTTTTAATTTGCTTCTTTATAAGAACTCTTCTAGTACCGAATTTAAGAAAATATGTCCCTGCTCAGTACAAGCCAAACGACAATGATCATCGACCAATAGCTTTCTAGCTCGTAGTGAAGTGAGTACTTCATTTAAGTGATTTAGGCTTAAACCTGTGCGCTGCTCATATAACTCAGCTTTTACCCCATCATTTAGACGTAAAGCATTCATCATAAACTCAAAAGGTAGCTCTTCTGCTTCAATCTTTTTCATTTGCAAATGTTCGGCTGGAACCTTAGCCAAATAGTCTTTCGGTAAACGAGTCTTTTGGAAACGATACACGCCATCTGGTCGGGTTACTTTGCCATGTGCTCCTGCACCAATTGCAAGGTAATCACCAAATTCCCAATAATTTAAATTATGAGCTGAAGGCTGCTCTTTACGCCAAGCCGATACTTCATAGTTTATAAAACCATTGGCTTTTAGATAAGCCTCACCCTGCTCTTGAATTTCTTCCAGCACTTCATCTTGAGGTAAAACGGGCTGCGCACGGAAGAATACTGTGTTTGGCTCAATAGTCAGTTGATACCAACTGATATGTGTCGCGCCATGCTCTACAGCCATCTTTAAATCATAAAGTGCTTGCTCTAGCGTTTGCTCAGGTAGGCCATGCATTAAATCGACATTAACTCGCTTAAAGCCTGCTTGTCGTGCCTGCTCTATTGCATCCATAGCATTGTTGGCTGAATGAATACGCCCAAGCTTTTGCAAGTGCTCTGTATTAAAAGTCTGCACACCAATCGATAAACGGTTAATACCTGCTTCTAAATAGCCTGCAAACGGGTCATGTTCTAGTGTTCCGGGATTTGCCTCTAGGGTGATTTCACAGCCATCCTCAAATTTGAGCAATGACTTAAGCTGTTCAAACAGCCACGCATAGCCTTTAGCAGAAATAAGTGAAGGTGTTCCACCACCAATAAATACACTATGAATTGAACGTCCCTGAGCCATCTCAACTTGAGTTTCAAAGTCGACCACCAATGCTTTTAAATAGGTTTGCTCGAGTTCTGCCGAAAGCGCTCCATCTGGTACGGCATGCGAGTTAAAGTCACAATATGGACATTTACGCACACACCAAGGCATGTGGATATATAAAGATAAAGGAACAGAAGCAGGATTTAATACGGCCAAGGAGCAGGTCCAATTTACACAATATTTCTATTTTAACATGACTGCATCAATGGGCTTATGAAAACATACCTTAATTGCTTTAGACTGTTTTTAAACATACTTAAATATTGATAAAAATGATGAAATTCTCTAGTCAACTTTTCCTGATCTTACCTCTAGCTATGGGAATCGGTGTTGCCATGGCTTTTCAGACTGCAATTAATGCTCAACTGCGCGAGCAACTACACTCACCCTTGCAGGCAGCTTTATTATCATTTTTCATAGGTACTATTGTTTTAGCCGTTATGGTTTTCTTCCAAAGTGCCGAAAAGCCCTCTTTAAGTGAAATATCAAATATTCCATGGCTTCTTTGGACAGGAGGATTCCTTGGGGTTTATGCAATTAGCATGAGCATTTATACTGCACCTAAACTTGGTTTTTTAACCTTTACAGGGCTAGTCGTTTTTGGGCAATTGCTCATTTCAATGTTGCTTGACCATTTTGGCTGGTTAGGTACAGAAAAGACACCTGTTACATGGCAACGGTTTCTTGGTGGCGTGATCATCTTTGTCGGTGTGTTACTCACTTTGCAACGTTAGCTTCATTTTTATATTTAAAAAGAGTACCTTTTGTGTCGAATGTCACATCTTTTCGGTCTGAATTAAAACAACTCTTCCACTTAATGCTACCGATTTTAATTACCCAGTTTGCTCAAGCGGGATTTGGGTTAATTGACACTATTATGGCTGGGCATTTATCTGCAACCGATTTAGCAGCAATTGCGGTAGGTGTGGGCTTATGGATCCCAGTCATGCTCCTGTTCAGTGGCATTATGATTGCAACTACACCTTTGGTCGCTGAAGCAAAGGGCGCAAGAAATACAGAACAAATTCCTGTCATTGTTCGTCAATCCTTATGGGTCGCCATCATTTTAGGCGTAATGGCTATGCTCATTTTGCAGCTTATGCCGTTTTTCTTACATGTGTTTGGCGTACCAGAAAGCTTACAGCCTAAAGCAAGTTTATTTTTACATGCGATTGGTTTAGGCATGCCAGCTGTGACCATGTACGCAGCCCTACGCGGTTATTCTGAGGCTTTAGGCCATCCACGTCCTGTAACGGTCATTAGCTTACTGGCCTTAGTGGTTTTGATTCCTCTTAATATGATTTTTATGCATGGATTAGGACCAATACCTGCATTAGGTAGCGCAGGCTGTGGTTTTGCAACCTCCATTTTACAGTGGCTCATGCTAATTACTTTAGCTGGCTATATTTATAAAGCTTCGGCTTACCGTAACACGTCTATTTTTAGCAGATTCGATAAAATTAACCTGACTTGGGTTAAAAGAATTTTACAGCTTGGCTTACCAATCGGTTTAGCCGTGTTCTTTGAAGTCAGTATTTTTAGTACTGGCGCATTGGTGCTTAGCCCACTAGGTGAAGTGTTTATTGCAGCACATCAAGTCGCAATTTCAGTCACCTCTGTGCTGTTTATGATTCCGCTTTCACTCGCGATTGCCTTAACTATTCGTGTGGGAACCTATTATGGTGAAAAGAACTGGGCTTCGATGTACCAAGTCCAAAAGATTGGTCTAAGCACGGCAATATTTTTTGCCTTATTGACCATGTCTTTTATTGCTCTAGGACGTGAACAAATTGTCTCGGTTTATACTCAAGATATAGATGTGGTTCCTGTTGCCATGTATTTACTCTGGTTTGCAATGGGTTATCAGTTGATGGATGCATTACAAGTCAGTGCCGCAGGCTGTTTAAGAGGGATGCAAGATACGCAAGCACCGATGTGGATTACGCTTATGGCATATTGGGTGATTGCGTTCCCTATCGGACTTTATTTAGCACGTTATACCCATTGGGGTGTAGCTGGTGTTTGGCTAGGTTTGATTATTGGTTTAAGTATTGCCTGTGTTTTATTGCTCTCACGGCTTTATTTAAATACCAAACGTTTAAGTCAAACTTAATAAAAAAGCCGATGAAACATCGGCTTTTTTATTTTATGCAGACTTTGCCCGCGGGCTTGCTCCAATTTGCCAGACAAAGGGCAAATCGGTCCGGTTAACTTCCCAATCTCCAATCACCTTTTCTTTATAGATGAGCGGATTATGTGAAGAGACCGTTCGTGCATTACGCCAGAAACGGTCGAGTTGTTTGACCTGACTACTTGCTGACGCGCCCAAAGCATTAAATAATTGGCTGGTTAAATCAAGCACTAGGTTAGAAATCACCACCTGCCCTTGCGCCGACTCAAGCTCTGCATCTACGTTAAACTGATGTTCTTTTACCTCTAACTCACTAAAGTGACTTTCATAAGCCTTCTGCAATGCTTCAGCTGTTTTAATCGTAATTGCTAGACTTCCATAAGCTTGAGCAGAGGCTTTACCCACCACCTGTAAAACTTGTGGGTCGTGACGAACAAGGTCACCATTACCATGACTAAAAATACGCTTTCGCTCTCGTATTTCTTGACTAAAAGTTTCTACTGCCGCATGTGCAATACCCGTTAAAGTTGCAAGATGGACGACTTGATAAAAAGCAGTTTGATATTTAAAACGCTGGTCAAATGGAATAAGGTGCGAAGCCGGCAAGTGAACCTGATGTACTTTTAAAGTACCGCTACCCGTTGTCTTTTGACCAAAGCCATCCCAATCATCAATCACACTCACGCCCGTTTCATGGCGATAAATAGCAGCAATCACGTGGCGGTCATTTACTTCATCGTAAGCAAATAAATCGATCCAGTCTGCAAAGATACTTCCGGTTGAATAGTACTTTTCACCATTCACTACCAAGTTGCCCGAAGCATCTTTGGTTACTCGTGTAACGACATCACCGATTTGCACATTTCCAACTTCAGTCCATGCATTCCCAACTAAATCACCTTGTACAAAACGCTGAAACCAAACCTCTTGTGAGTGCTCTTTATGAGCAACTAAACGGTCTTCAACAAAAGCAAAGTGCCCACGCAAAGCTTGCACAATATTCGAGTCCGCTTGCGCCAGTTCTGCTAAAAGCTGGAAAAGTTGTGGCAATGACACCCCATCTCCACCATATTTAACAGGTACACGTACCGCACCTAATTTGAGTTCTTTTAACCACTGAATCGGTTCAAAAGGCAATATTCGTTCTTTTTCTCGCTGAATTGCACCTTGGGCAATTTTTTCAAAAACTGGGCGAAATCTACTTGCTACCTTTTCATAATCGGCGCCTACAGACAGTTCTTCTAATTCAATTTGGGTAATCGTCATATTTATTCTCCTAATCTTATTTTTTCTTCACTTTAGCTCCATGCATGACGAGGTGGATGGATGCCATTGAGGTAGTAATTACCGACAATGTGATATTTCCAACGCACTGGATCATGCAAGGTATGAGTACGCGCATTACGCCAATGGCGGTCCAGATTAAGCTCAGACAAGGTTGACCGTGTTCCCGACAACTCAAAAAGCTTATTCGCTGCTAAAATCGCAACTTCTGTAGTGAGTACTTTTGCTTCAGCAACCAGTAATGTCGCTTGGTTTACATGCTCTTCTGTCGTGTCGGCAATCGCCTGATCGATCGCATCTCCTGCTAAATCTAATACCGCTTCTGCTGCACGCAGCTTAATTTTTAAATCACCAATATTTGCAATTGTGTAAGGGTCATCGCTGGCTTTTTCCAAATCTGAGTCGACCCATGCGCGGCTATAATTTTTGACATAGTGAATTGTTTCTTCAATTGCACCACGCGCAATACCAGCATCAACAGCAGCTTGAATAAATTGTGAAATTGCACCTGCTGGAGTAGGACGTTCGAAAGCCTGATAAATCGGAATTAGATATTCTTCACGTACTGGAACCTGATTAAGTTCAACGGTACCACTGGCTGTGGTTCTTTGTCCGAAACCAGACCAGTCATTAATAATATTCACCCCTGAAGTTTCCCGAGGAACTAATGCTGCGTAAGGCTGCCCCTGTTCATTTACAGCGACAATTGGAACCCAATGTGCCAGCAATGCACCTGTTGCAAAAAACTTCTTGCCATTAATTTCATAACCGTGCTCGGTCTTTCGTAATGTGGTAGTGAGGTCAGCCACCGTTTTGCTATGCTTTTCTGAAAAGGCATTGCCAAAACGAATCCCCCTCAACACTAAGTTAAAGAAAAACTGTTGTTGTTCTGGGCCTGCATCAAGGCGTAAATGTTCAATAAAAGCTAAATGGTTTTGGGGAAGCTGTGCAAGAGATGGATCAACACTCGCAATTGTTTTGATGACCTCAGCCAAGGTTCGATATTTAACTTGGACACCACCAAATTGCTTGGGAACCGTAATAGCCCATAAGCCACTTTGTGAGAACTGTTGAATTTCGTTTAAAGGTAAACGGCGCTCTCTGTCTCGCTCAGATGCTTCTTGTGCAAACTCTTGAGCAAGTTGTTTGGCAAGCTCAATTGCTTCTTCATCAGAACGAATAATATGCGCATCTTTTGACTGCTCAAACACAGATAAAGGAACCGCCTGAGACCGCCCATGAGCTGAACTTAAACTTGTCATAACTTTTGTTATCTCTATTTTTATTTAACTTGCCATTCACATTAGCACCAAAAAAACAGACACTTTATAGATATTAAAGCTTTGTTTATGAAATGGATTTTCACAAGCTTTTCATATTTTTTACTATAAAAATAACATTTTGTTTTTCGAAAATTTTCTTACATGAGATAAACAATTTCATATAGGCTTTTTAAGCTTTGTCACCTATGATCAAAACTAGGCAATATTATGTTGTAGTCAATGAGGTATCGAAGATATGGCAAAGAATGCAAGTTCACCCGGCAAACGATTTATGAAACTTGCAGGAATGACCGCGAGCATTGCAACGAAAACCGTTTCTAACTCGATTCGAAACTTGACCGCAGACGAAGAGCAAAAGCTGGCTTCAAAAACTAAGCTATTTCAGGATATTGGTTTGCAAATTGCCGACACCTTAGGCGAAATGAAAGGTGCCGTCATGAAGGTTGGCCAAATTGCATCACAATATAAAGATATCTTCCCACCCGAGGTCGCTAAAGCAATTTCTAAGTTACAACGCCAAGCTCCCCCTATGCCGTTTGCTTCTATTCAGCAACAAGTTGAACGTGAGCTTGGAAAACCGCTGAATATTGCCTTTAAATCTTTTGATCAAGAACCTTTTGCTGCTGCATCGATTGGGCAAGTTCACAAAGCTGTTCTGCCAAGTGGCGAACAAGTTGTGGTTAAAGTTCAATATCCCGGTGTTGATGAAGCCTGTGAAAGTGACTTAAAACAAGTACGTTTAGCCCTTCGCTTAATGGGTGTACTTAAAATTGATAAAAAGCTACAAGATCAGCTTTTTGCAGAGATTCAAGATAGTCTGTCAGCAGAGCTTAACTATGAAATCGAGGCTCAAAACCTTGAAGTTTTCAAAACATTTCATAGCCAATTAGATGACAAAATTATCATCCCGACTGTTTATAAAGATTACTCTTCAAGACGTATTTTAACCTTGAGTCTCGAACAAGGTGACAGCATTGAAACTGCCAGCGCTTGGCCTATCGAAATTCGAAATACCATTGGACGCCGCTTGATTCGTGCTTTAGGTCAGGAAATGTTCTTTTTAAAACGTTTCCACTGTGACCCTCATCCGGGTAACTTTGCTTTCCGCCAAGATGGCAGTGTCATTATTTATGACTATGGCAGTGTTAAAACGCTCTCAAATGAAATCGTGCAGCACTTTAAACGCTTAGTAAATGCAGCTCGCCATGAAAATATTGAGCTAATCGAAACAGAATTATTTGAACTACATTCACTTGCTGAAAAAGGCAAATTCCCGAGTGATCTATATAAACTCTGGATTGAAGTATTATTACGTCCGCTTACCACCACTTATAATTTTGCAGAGAACTCATCACATCATGATGGCATGTTACTTGTGAAAAAATCTTTGAAGTATTGGGATGTCTTTAAACCATCACCAGATACTTTAATGGTCAACAGAACCATTTCAGGACATTACTGGAACCTGATTCACTTAAAAGTTCATGACAATCTAAACGATCTATTTGAAGAGCTTGTTCCACCTTCTAACTAACTTAATTTACTGATCAGTGTAGCCTTTTATGGGTTACATTGACTTTTTAATTGTTATGTTATAACATTTCTTTAATCAAAAATAATTTAGGACAATCTCTCATGCGTAAAGATATTCATCCTGCTTATCAACAAGTGTTATTTCATGACACCAATGCAGACGTGTACTTCTTAATTGGTAGTACTCTTCAGTCTAAACAAACCAAAGAGTATCAAGGGAAAGTCTACCCTTATGTCACTCTTGATATTTCAAGTGCATCACACCCTTTCTACACAGGTGAAGTACGTCAAGCAAGTAACGAAGGCCGTGTAGCAAGCTTCAATAAACGTTTCGCTCGCTTTAATCGTAAGAGTTAATCTTGCGTTAAGATTTGACCAATACACTTAAATCATTGGAAGCCTAAGACTATCTCCTCCACTTAGGCTTCTTTTTTTATGTGTATTTTTCATCATTTATAAACTGTGTATAAAAGAAAATTTATCCACAAGTTGTCTAAAAACACTTCTGATTTTTTTCAATAACTCCTCAATTTTTATAATTGCCAAGCTTTCAAAGCATGTATTCAATGCTATGCTTAAGCCCCATTTGATAGGAAGTTTAAGATTATGGCACAAGAGTTACTTGCCCAATTACAAGCAGGCACAGCAAAATTTTCAGACGTTTTAGCTCATATTGAAGCACGTTACCAACATACTCCAACGGCTTTTCAAAATGGTGCACAGCATAACGCTGCTACTGAAAATCAAGGCAGTGCAAAAGTTTTCTCTTTTGCCAAGTTACAAGGTTTAGACCAAGCACAAACTTTAAGTTTATTTGCAGAACACTACGCATCTGTATTAGCTACCCCAGAAGGAACTGATCATCAAAATATTCGTCAGTTTATGCAAAATGGTTGGGATGGTGTGAAGTTTGAAGGTCAGGCTTTAACTGAAAAATAATAAGTGCTAGTAAGTAATGTCTTAAATTAGAAGATTGTCACAACAGAGTTTTTTTAGTGACGTTCTATATCTAGATTAGCCTTCGGCTCGACCTACTTTTCTTTTGGGAAAAGTAGGCAAAACCATTTTCATCAACAGAACCTGTTATCTGTTTGCACTTATCCCATATCTTGCAAAAACAATATATAGCTAATTTCAGTCAGGCTGTTGATGACTTTAACGCGTATCAAATCCCAAAATAAATCAGAATTTTTAATTCATCATTTACTATCGTGACAAGCGGCATGGATGCCGCAGTTTTGCTGTGCTACATGGATGTGGCATCAGCGAAACAAAAGATTTTTGCTTACTTTTGATCTTTCAAAAGTAAGGTAGGCCTACACAAATGGTATGAGAGAACATCGTAAAACGGAGGCCGTGCAATATATTTCGGTGCTTACACACCTGAATAATCAGTTACCCGCCAGCCAATGATAAGCCGCCAAACCCAAACACGTAAAAATTAACGATCCAATTAAATGGATGGAAATCCCCAACATCGCCATACCCAACTTACCACTTTGTAATAAAGTGACGATCTCTATCGAGAACGTTGAAAAGGTAGTTAAAGCACCACAAAAACCAGTAATCACAAGAAGCTTATAGTTCGGACTTAAATCACTTTGAGCAAAATAGGCAATTGCAAAACCAATAATAAAACCACCGACCAAATTAACAGTGACAGTACCGAGCGGAATTTGCGGGTAAATCGGGTTGAGTTTTAAACCTAAAAACCAACGCAACCATGCCCCTAGAACTGAGCCTAAAGCAATTGAAAGTAGAGAGTAATACATAGGACCACCCCTTTAGATAGACGCTAAAAGAGCAAAAAATAATGAAGGGAAATATGACACAGCGTACTCCAAAAATAAGCAGAGTACGTAATAACCTACGTACCCAGCGATATAAATACATGAGGGTAACGTAGGCATCATTAGCCAATACGGCGGTTTTTCAAGGGAGGAATGCCATCTCCCTGTTTTAAGTATATTAGATCATCTTGAATTTGATTTAAACATACTTTTTAAAATCATGGGCGTTCAGCAAATTGTGGTAAATCGTCACAAATACTTTCCCATTCTGCCTTAGAAGCAGCAAAAATATGCATTGTCGGCTTTTTGTCTAATAGTGTATCAAGGGTCCCAATTCTTAAACGATACAGTTCAGGCTGAGCATCACGCGAGCTAATAAGCGGTGAACCACATTCGCTACAAAACCAACGGTACACACCGTTCACAGCAAATTTTTTGACAAGGTTTTCACCTTGGGTAATTTTAAAATCTGTACTTTTAACAGGAGCATTTGTTGCAAATGCTGTTCCATTGGATTTTCGGCAGCGTTGACAATGACATTGAATAATATCCCCGATATCGCCTTTAATTTCATAGCGAATACCTTGGCACAAACAACTTCCTTGATAAACTGGTGATGCTTGAGACATGTTCTCGTAAATCCTATTATTATTGATCGCTCAAAAATAACACTTTTCACATATCAAAAATAGCACCAAATTATCCTGTTATTTTTCTAAAAAAAAATGCACACCTTCACCAGCCGCTCGCCCTGTAACAAAGCATGCTGTAAGTAAATATCCACCTGTAGGAGCATCCCAATCCAGCATTTCACCACAACAGAATACACCTGAAGTTTGTTTAAGCTCTAAGCTTTCAGTTAGTGCATTCTGCTTAACACCACCAGCACAGCTAATCGCTTCTTCAATGGGTCTAAACCCTTCTAGCTTAATTTGGAGCGCTTTGATCTGCTGAGCCATAGCCTCTGGTTGGTTCCATAGTGCTTTATCGACCACTTCTCTGATTAAGTTAATCTTGGCTGTGTCTAAGCCTGCTTTACGCCAGATATTGGTGAGCGATTGTTTTTTGCTAACTTGTAATTTTTTAACTAACTGTGACAACTCTACATCAGGCAATAAATCTAAAAATAAATTTAAGCTTTGCCCTTGTTTTTGCTGCTCTCGTAAAGCACGTCCGAGTTTATAAATAACACCACTTTCTAAACCATAGTGAGTAATCACAATATCGCCATGAGTAATCTGGCTAGGATCAACCCATGCATTGATACGTTTTAAAGGTTCACCAAAACAGCTTTCCATAAAAGCTGACCAAGTGTGAAGTACACCTGCATTACTTGGCTGGAAAGGTTCAATATTGGATTGATCCATCCATTGCTGCCATGCACCATCACTACCTAATTGTGACCAAGACACAGCACCACAAGCCAATATTACCGCATCGTATTGCTGGGTAAAAATTTCAAATTTTTGATTATTTTGATTTTCCAAAGTTACCGTTGTGCCTTGCAAATTAATACAACGATGACGATAAAAGAATTTAACTTGCTGTTCTGCTAAGCGTTTTAGCCAAGCACGTAACAGAGGGGCCGCTTTCATTTCGACAGGAAAAATGCGACCTGAGGTGCCAACGTAGGATTCTATTCCCAGATTTTTCATCCAGCTTTGAATCCAGACTGCATCCCATTTTTCAACCCATGGTTTAAGCCATTCTGCATGGTCATAGCGCTCAATAAACTGAACTAAAGGTTCGGCATGCGAGATATTTAACCCCGTTTTACCTGCCATGAGAAACTTACGCGCAGCTGAAGGCTTTTGCTCGTATACATCAATATCATAAGCATATTGGCTCAGTACCTCAGCTGCCATTAAACCAGCCGGACCTGCACCAATAATGGCAACCCGCTTATTCGCCATGCACTTGACCTTGTAATGGGGCAAACTCATCAAAACGTGTGCTGTAACCTTCAGGTTTAGTGATCACAAGCTGTTGGCAAAGTTCTCCACGTTCCAAATACTTAATTTCAAAATGAGTACGTGCAGATGTTTGAGCAATTTTTTCTTTTTGATAAGGCAGTTTCCAGACATTAATTAACTGTTGTTCTGCTTCTTCAATATATTCAGGGATATTACTTGCCAAAGTAATGGTTCCACCCGTGTGTAGGCGTGACAATAAGAACTCAAAAAATGGCATATTCAACCAGCGCTGTGCTGGATTATGGGGTTCTGGGTTTGGATAGAGAATAAAGAAATGTTCAACTTGAGCAGGATGTAGTGCATGTACCACCCAAGGCAAAGCATCTGCATGTACAGGAATTAAATTATCTCTTGGTTCCAGACCGTGCTGTTTTTGCATTGCCAAGAATTTTTCTCGGGTTCGTTCAATTGCATACAATGTGTGCTGCGGCTGTAGCCCGCTAAAAAGCAAAGCATGTTTACCCTTGCCCGCTCCAATTTCTACACAAATCGGCGTATTTTCAATTGGGGTAAAATCGCGAGGCGCTTGCATACGTTGTGCTTGAAATTGACGAATCTGCATAATCACATCAAACTAAATAAAAATCGGCATAAGTCTAACAAGTCACCTGACTTTTGCCTAATCTATTTCTCTTCACTTTGAGGATATCGCTTTATGCCACGTACATTCCCCTGCCCACGTTGTGGTGAACCAAGTGTTTGGGAAGGCAATGAATTTCGTCCATTTTGCTCTGAACGCTGTAAATTAATTGATTTAGGTGCGTGGGCAAATGATGAATATAGACTGCCTACCCAAGATGCGCCTCAGCATAACAAGGGTAGTCAAAATGAAGATGATTACGAAGATTAACCTGCTTTACCCGCGACAAACGGGTTAAATTGTTTTTCATAGCCAATGGTACTCATTGGACCATGTCCCGAAATAAACTGAGTATCATCTGGCAAACTAAAACACTCTCGTTTAATCGATTCAATCAACTGATCATGGTTTCCACGCGGAAAGTCTGTTCTGCCAATTGAGCCTTTAAACAAGACATCACCAGTCCAAAGCAAGCCATGATTTTTATTATAGAAAATAACATGCCCTGGTGTATGACCCGGCGCAAAACGTACCTCAAACTCATCTTCACCCAGTTTTAGCACTTCACCGCCTTCAAGCCATTGATCGACTTTAACAGGCTGTGGAATTGGAAAGCCATAACGTGCTGAAACTTCCTGAATCATATCTAGCCAAAACTGATCTTCTTTATGTGGCCCAATAACTGGAACGCTCCATTCTTTGGCAAGTTCACCCACCGCTCCAGCATGGTCTAAATGCCCATGAGTGAGCCAAAGAGCTTTCACCTTTAACCCTAAGGCTTCAACTTCTTTTTTCAAAACCGAAGCGTCACCACCCGCATCAATCAAAACTGCTTCTTTTGTTTCACTGTCCCAAACAAGAGAACAATTTTGGGCAAATGCAGTAACTGGAACAATTTTGACTTGCAGCATAAGAACCTCTGGCTAAAACGCAATTAACGGTGGGCTAAGGTATAGGTAAGGGCATCAAGATTAGCCTGAACTAACCCTGCAAGCAAATCAATATGGGCTTGATCGCTATTTAAAGCAGGAATATAAGCATAGCTACCACCACCCGCCTCTTGAAACAACTCAGCATTTTGTATAGCTAACTCTTCAAGTGTTTCCAAGCAGTCAGCAGAAAAAGCTGGGCTTAATACCTGTACTGACTTAATGCCTTGCTTCGCCCAATCTTGTAAAAGTTGGTCTGTATATGGTTTAACCCACTCTTGTTTCCCAAAACGTGACTGGAAGCTAATCGCCCATTCATCATCTTTTAAATGCAAAGCTTCAGCGACTAACTTTGCTGTGATGCGACAACGGTCTGCATAAGGATCGCCTTTGTCTGCATAAGGCTGTGGAATACCATGAAATGACATCAACAGTTTTTCAGGCTTACCATGTTGCTCTTGATAAGCTAAAACACTTTCTGCCAATGCCTGAATAAACATTGGATGCTGATAGTAGTCTTTAATAATTGTTAGACCCGGCAAGTTTCGCTGGGCTGGAATCCACTTGGCAAATGCATCGTATAGCGGTGCTGTAGAGGTGGCTGAATATTGAGGAAATAAAGGCAATAAAATGACATGCTCTTGCGGGTTAGTCGCCAGTTTTTCTAAAACTGCGTCAATACCTGGATTACCGTAGGTCATCGCCGGTACCACGGTTAAATCAAACTGATTATTTTCTCGCTGCAAATAAGCCTGGATACGTTGAGTTTGCTCAAACACAATTTCACGCATGGGCGAATCTTTTGACCATACCGAAGCATAGGCATGTGCTACCCTTTTTGGGCGAAAAGGTAAAACAAACAGATTTAAAATAATCCACCAAATGAATTTCGGTATTTCAATTACACGTGAATCAGATAAAAACTGCTTTAAAAAACGGCGTACCGCAGGCACAGTCGCCTCATCCGGTGTACCTAAATTCGCTAAAATGACAGTAACTTTCGGTTTTTGTTCAAACGACATGTGTAAATGCCTTTCAGTTCATCTTATGGCATTAATGTAACAGCTTTTATTGTCATATATAAATTGAATCGCTCTAAGCTTTTAATCGAGTACCCCGATGGCTCCATTTATAGCTAAGTAATAACTTTTGAGCTTTAGCTGTGACTTTCCATAAGCTATAGGATTGTTCAATCTGAGTTGGAACAATCCAGCCCTGTGACTGCATTTGCTTTTTGATCCTAAACAATGCCTTATGGTTAATCTGAGCGCAGGCAACAGCATGAGCGCGAGGTAACTCCTGACGAGCATCTTCTAGGCCAACCTGATTTAAATATTCATTTAAACATATCCCAAAATTCTCTTCTGGTGTCGCTGTTTCAAACTGCTTTGCTAATATACTTAACAGCTGGGACCAAGTCATTTGTCGTTGTCGTTTCAGCTCTTTAAAATTGCCATCCTGAAATGCTTGAATTTGATATTCAAATGCAAAAACATCTTGAGGAGCAACCTCATTTACTTGAGCTGATGACTCTGTTAATTGCTGTTCTAACTGTAAAATTTTATTTTTTAATAACTTAATTTCATCTTCTAAGTGATGAGCCTGATGAGCAGGAACCCAACCTTGTCCCATATGCTGTTCAACTATTAAAGGCATATTTAAACGGACAGCCAACTCTAGTTCACGTGGAGTTTTAAAGTAAAAAATATGATTCGCATCAAGTAATAACCTTTTTCTAAATGCGAGAAATTTATCTTTAAGCTGTGGATGTGTTTCTTGTAAATGCATATCACGACTTTCGGGCTGCTCATGCATGAATACAATAATAGGTTTAGCCTGACTTAACGCATATTCATATTCTAAAGATAAATAACTCACACCAGAAATCGACTGCTCTCCATACTGGCTACCTAAAAGTAGGATTACATAATCACATTCATCAATTTGTCGACGTGCAAGCGTAGTGGTTAGGGGTGTTCGTTGTTCTAATCCCCAAGCAAAGAAACCCATCCCTACCAAGGTTTGAGACAGAATCATCCGCTCTGGCTGCATATCGCGGCCGGATGTTGAAATAAAAATCTGATAGCGTGTATCGAGCATAACAATACCCTTTCGCCCCATGATCTGTCCGTGACTTAATATCAGCCAAGATCATGAACCGCCCCAAATAAAATAATAAATCTAAAAAACACTATTTTCTAAATGATGCTAAAAGATCAGTTCAGATTATGAAGTGTCCAAGTTAACTCTTGTGGAATCATATGTTGTAAAACAGGTTGCAGTGCCTCAGCATTATTACCGCTGACATAACATTCAATACGTGCAACATTCTGACCTATTTGGTCACATAATAACTCATTTTTTATTAAAATACGGGCTGTTTGTCGGGCAACTGCCAATCCAGAATCAACCAGTGTGAATTGATTATCAAAAAGATGATGAATTGCTTGATTTAAGAAAGGATAATGCGTGCAACCGAGCACTAAATAGTCGGCACCTTGTTCAGCGGCGGGCTGTAAAACTTCTTTTAATGCCTTTAAACATGCCTCACCCATTTGCTGACCTGCCTCTACACAGGGAACAAGTTCAAGGCTAGTTAAAGTCATCACCTTAACGCCAGCCGGAACAGCAAACTTCTCGACTACATCTTTAATAAGCTGGCCGCGAAAAGTAGCAGGCGTTGCCAAGACAGCAACCACTTTAGAACGAGTCTGTAATACAGCAGGTTTTAATGCTGGAACCAATCCTACAATTGGAAAGTGTTCTCCATAATGCTCACGCAAATGATCAAGGCTAAATGCGGAAGCCGTATTGCAGGCTACGACTGCAATTTTACAACCTTGACGATATAGCCAATCGACTGCTCGAGCCGTGAGTTCTCTGATTTCTTCATCCGAGCGAGGACCATACGGAACATAGGCTGTATCTGCATAATACACAATACGCTCATTGGGTAAATATTTAGCAATTTCTGCTGCAACTGACATCCCTCCAATTCCCGAATCAAAAATACCAATTGGGGCATCTGCTGATGCTTTAGGCATAGGTTCTAGCTCGGAAAATAAAGGTTGTATGGCGGTCATAGCTGTACTGAAGTGTCAGAAAATTTCACTCCCTAAAGCTTAAACCTCAAGTGCCTAATTGCAAGAGCAAATTACCACTTTTTAGCTCTAAAATGGTTTCACCTTTATCGTTTTCAATCAGTGTTCCATAGTTCACCAAATGATAGAAAGCCTGACGTTGAATCAGCGCATTAATCCCAAAACGGACATGCACATAAGGACGCAACTCTCCTGCATATTCACGCATAAAAATAGGATGCTCTGCATCAACCAAAATTACATCTTGGTTGGTGGTGGTCAGTTGTAAAAACTGATCACCTGAAATTTCGACCTGATCTGCCTGATTGACCAATAAAGGTTCATCTTCAACTTCGATTTCAATTTGTTCTACAGGGGTTTTCAGGTAGAATTTACCCTCTTCTTTCCATAGGACTTTGGTAAACAGATCTAATAGAGCTTGGCGCTTGATTAATTGACCTTCGTGCCACCATTCTCCATTGGATTTCACCGTCAAATCCATTTTGCCGCAATGCTTTGGATGCCACTGCTCTAAAGGTGGAATTGACCTTTTGTGACTTTGCTGTACACCTTTTAAGTATTGTGCAATGTTCATTAAGTTTTTATCATCAGATAACGGTATTTTTCCCATATCCGATGGTGAATTATTTTGATTTACCATAGTTTATGCCTTGCTGACGAAAAAATGTTACGACTCAGCCAATTGGCTAGATCATGGTTTAAAACTATACTAGCCCAAACGATAAAAGGCACAATAGCATATTTGCGCCTATGGATTAAAACACTCACGGCAGCACCGAATTATCTGAATATGACGGTTGCCACCTTTAAGTATTGAGGAGTCCTACATGGAACACATCGAACGTGAATCGATGGAGTTTGACGTTGTCATCGTAGGTGCAGGACCTGCAGGTCTATCTGCTGCGATTAAGATCCGTCAATTAGCGATTGAAAAAAACTTACCCGATCTTTCTGTTTGTGTAGTTGAAAAAGGCTCTGAAGTAGGTGCGCATATCTTGTCTGGTGCTGTGCTTGAGCCACGTGCCATCAATGAACTTTTCCCGAACTGGAAAGATGAAGGCGCGCCTCTTAATGTCCCTGTAACTGAAGACAAAACATTCTTCTTACTTTCAGACACCACTTCTAAAGAAGTACCTCACTGGATGGTTCCTAAAACCATGCATAACGATGGTAACTATGTGATCTCTTTAGGTAACGTAGTTCGCTGGTTAGGGCAAAAAGCTGAAGAGCTAGAAGTATCTATCTTCCCTGGCTTTGCTGCATCTGAAGTACTTTACCATGAAGACGGTACTGTAAAAGGTATTCAAACTGGTGACATGGGTATTGGTAAAGACGGCGAACCAACGCATAACTTTACTCCCGGTTATGAGCTTCACGCTAAATACACCCTCTTTGCTGAAGGTTGCCGTGGTCACCTAGGTAAACGCCTAATTGCGAAATACAACCTCGATAAAGATGCTGATCCTCAGCACTACGGTATCGGGATTAAAGAGCTTTGGGAAATTGACCCAGCAAAACATAAACCGGGCTTAGTCATGCACGGTGCAGGTTGGCCTTTAGCAGAAACAGCTTCTTCAGGTGGCTGGTGGTTATACCATGCTGAAAACAACCAAGTTACTTTGGGCATGATTGTGGACTTGTCTTATGAAAATCCACACATGTATCCATTTATGGAAATGCAGCGCTGGAAAACTCACCCACTAATTAAACAGTATTTAGAAGGTGGTAAACGTATTTCTTACGGCGCACGTGCGGTAGTGAAAGGCGGTTTCAACTCTCTTCCTAAATTAACTTTCCCGGGCGGTTGCTTGATTGGTGATGATGCAGGTTTCTTAAACTTTGCAAAAATCAAAGGCTCACACACTGCTATGAAATCAGGCATGTTATGTGGTGAAGCTGTATTTGAAGCGATTGCTGCGGGTGTAGAAAAAGGCGGTGATCTTGCGATTGCACGTGTTACTGAAGGCGAAGATTTATTCGTTAAAGAATTGACTTCATACACTGACAAATTTAACAACAGCTGGTTAAAAGAAGAGCTTTATAACTCTCGTAACTTTGGCCCAGCAATGCATAAATTTGGTCAATGGATGGGTGGTGCATTTAACTTTATCGACCAGAATGTCTTTAAAGTGCCATTCACTTTACATGACTTGAAGCAAGACTTTGCTGCATTGAAAACTGTTGATGCAACAAGCTTTAAGCCAAACTATCCAAAACCGGATGGCAAACTTACATTTGACCGTTTATCTTCAGTATTTATCTCAAACACTGTACATGAAGAAAACCAGCCAGCTCACTTGAAGCTTACTGATCCTTCAATTCCAGTGAATGTGAACTTACCAAAATGGGATGAGCCTGCACAGCGCTACTGCCCAGCTGGTGTTTACGAAATCATGGAAAATGATGATGGTTCTAAACGCTTCCAGATTAACGCAGCGAACTGTGTTCACTGTAAGACCTGTGATATTAAAGACCCATCTCAAAACATCACATGGGTAACGCCTGAAGGTGGTGGTGGTCCGAATTATCCTAATATGTAATACTTAGGTAACTTGCATAATCCTCTAAAATAATTGATTATTTTAGAGGATTTTTTATTATTGATAATTATGAAATATAAACTGGAAACAAAATATAAGTCTTTAAAACCATTTGAAATTGAGTTACCAAATTTTGTTATTTTGACTGGTATCAATGGTGTTGGAAAGACGCAAGTACTTCAAGCATTAATTCAAGGTCAATTAGCAAAAATTACAGTTGCTGATCAAATTATTCAATTTCATCAAATCAAATACATTGATAAATTACTTACACCTAATGATATTCATCCAATAGAGCGACATTCATTTGATGAAATAGAAGATTTCGAATTGCATCACCAATTATTTCCTGCATATTCACTATTGTTAAATTATTTATCAGAGTTTGGACAATTTCCTGAATCATATGAAATATATCAACAGTATAATAATGAAAGAGCTGGACATCAGCCAGTACTCCCTATTACTTTTGAAAAACTGAGAGAATTTATTAAAAATATCTCACCAGACAAAAGAAATGATTTTGATTTTTTTAAAAATAATTTTCCTAGAAATTATCGTCCTCAAGTAAATGAACTATTTACTCACAATTTCTCTCAAATATTTAGAACATACCAGAACTTAATTTTTAAGAATGAATTTAATCAATTTCGAAGTGAACGCAAAGGGAAAAGTATTGATTTTCTGCAAGAGGATGAGTTTATACAAGTGAATGGCAATCCTCCTTGGGAGATTATTAATAATATTATAAAAACAGCAACATTAGACTATATGTTTGAGGTCCCAAATGATTATGATCCAAACATCACATATCAACCTAAATTTATAAAGAAAAGCACCGGTGATAGTGTACAAATATCTGAACTATCATCGGGAGAAAAAATTCTGATATCTTTAGCATTCGCACTTTATAATAAGGATTATCTAAATCAAATACCAAATTTAATTTTACTTGATGAGACAGATGCTTCACTTCATCCATCTATGACTAAACAATACTTAAATATTCTAAAAAATGTTTTTGTAAAAGACTTAGGAATTAAAGTAATTATTACAACTCATTCTCCGAGTACAGTTGCATTAGCCGATGAACAAGATATTTTTGTTGTTGAAAATTCAGAACAACGAATAAGAAAATGCAGTAAAGACGAAGCGTTATCAGTTTTGACAGCAGGCGTTCCATCTTTAAGTATAAATTATGAGAATCGAAAACAAGTTTTCGTTGAGAGTCCTTTCGATGTCAAATATTACGATGCAATTTATAAAATTTTAAGTCCGCAGTTAAATAAAGAAATTTCACTGAATTTTATTTCTTCAGGGGATTCAAGAACAGATAGAAATGGTGAGCCTGTAGCTAATTGTTCTCAAGTAAAACATATTACTCAGACTATGCGTCGCCATGGCAATAAAAGCTGTTTCGGAATTATTGATTGGGATTTACACAATAAAGAAACTGAAGAAGGAATTATAGTTAACGCTTTAAATAACCAATACAGCATAGAAAACTGTTTACTAAATCCTTTATTTATTGGATTATTAATATTAATAACAAAAAATGGGCCGTACAATGAGGTTGAATATAATTTCCGTGATTTAGATTCATCTTGTTCAGATACACTAAACACTATTCATGATTGGATATTAACTAAAATCTCCTCCCAATTTACAACCGCAGACAATAACCTCACCTCAATTGAACTTAATAATGGTTTAATCATTAAAACGCCACAATGGTTTACACACCATCAGGGGCATGAACTAGAAACCAAAATCTTGCAAGTTATACCTGAATTACATTCATTGAAACGTGGAAAAGAAGAGGCTTTAAAATTAGAAATCATAAATAGAGTTTATGAAGATTGTCCAGAACTCATCCCAGTAAACTTCCGAGAAACATTTCAACGAATCCAAAACTCTTAAAAACGGAATCCCTGCTCCACGTAGGGATTTTTTATGCGTTCAATACAGTGATTACCCTTTCTTCACCAGATAATGAAATTCTTTATGACCATTTTCATCTAAGCGTTCTTCTTGCAAAAGCAATTCGTGACCCAAGTGCATACAAAATTTAGGAATATCCCACGAAGTCGAATTGTCTGTTGCGAAGACCTCAACCACGTCTCCAGATTTAGATTTACGAATGGCTTGATGCAACATCATGACAGGTTCCGGACAACGTAAACCACGTGTATTAAGTTGTACAGTAGGTGAAATAGGTTGTTCTGACATAACAAACTCGAACAAATAGAATTTTCACATTTTAGCATAAACCCATCACTGTCTAATGAACTGTAACTGGTGTTTACATAACAATATGTGTTTTGTCTTTTACTTTGTTTTATAGATGCATAAGGGCTTTTTCTTCGGTATGATCAGTGTATTCATTTGATACATTGAGTCTTTAGGAAAGATCATGCAAGAGGAACCGAGTCCGTCGTGGGGAATGCGAGGCTTACGAAAGTGGTTAGGTACAGCGCCAGAAACCCGAGATGAATTATTAAAACTAGTCCAAAATTCACGTCGTTTTTTAGAACCTGATACTGTTGCCATGCTTGAAGGTGTTCTTGACCTTCCTGCTACAAAAATTCGTGAAGTCATGACGCCACGAACAGCAATGATCAGTATGCAAGAAGATGATCAGTTACTTGATATTCTTCACGTATTGGTTGAGTCTGCTCACTCACGTTTTCCAGTTTTCTCAGCTGACCAACCTGATAATGTTGTTGGTATTTTACTGGCAAAAGATTTACTACCATTTTTGACTGAACCAAATACTAAATTAGATATTGGCTCGCTTATGCGCCAGCCATTATTTGTGCCTGAAAGCGCACGTTCAGATCAAGTTCTTCGTATGCTCAAACATACCCAGACCCATATCGCGATTGTGATTGATGAATATGGATCAACAGCGGGACTGGTCACGCTTGAAGATATTCTTGAAGAGATCGTTGGTGAAATTGAAGACGAACATGATACTGCGGATGAAGATGCACAGTACATTGTTCCAGATAACGACCATACGATAGCGAATGCATGGATGGTGCAGGCACTTACACCAATTGAACATTTCAACACTGTTTTAGATGCTGATTTTTCTGACGATGAAGTAGAAACTGTCGGCGGTTTATTGCTTCAAGAAATTGGTCTAGTTAGTGATTTACAAGGTCAGACTGTTGAGCTTGGAAATTGGTTATTTACGATTGTTGAAGCAGATGCCCGCACTATTCATCTGATTCGAGCTGTACGTCAATGAGAGCATACTTTGAAAAGCTGTTAGATTCTTCGCAACAACAAAAACAGCTTCCTTTAATTTTTCCATTGCTCATTGCTTTATTTTCAGGTGCCGTGTTCAGTTTTGCACTGGCACCTTATTATTGGTGGTGGCTGGCAATTTTGTCTCCTGCCCTACTCTATGCGACATTGCATAACCGCTCAGCCAAACAAGCATTTGCAATTGGCTGGAGTTATGGTTTTGGTTTATGGTTTGTAGGGGCTTTCTGGCTCTATACGTCGATCCATGTATATGGCGATACCAATGCTTTTCTAAGCGTATGTATGATTGCGGTTATGGCCCTTGTAATGGGCTTATTTACAGCATTTCAGACATGGATTTATCGACGCTTCTTTCCTGAAACACCGCTGACTTTCGCCCCTCTCTGGATTATTTTTGAGTGGGCTAAAACTTGGGTATTTACCGGTTTCCCTTGGCTGTTTGTAGGTTATGCTTTTACTGAACGTTTACTCGATGGTTATGCACCGCTATTTGGTATTTATGCAATTTCCTTTGTCGTTATTGTATTAGCGTGCGCTTTAGTTGAAGTTCTACGTAAGCGTATTTTCTGGGTTATTCCTTCTGCCCTATTAGTTTTAGGTGCATGGGGAGCATCATATATTCAGTTTGTACAACCTAAAGCGGCTAAACCGCTTAGTGTTTCGCTTATTCAAGGTAACATTCCACAAGATTTAAAATGGCTAACCGAATATCAAGTTAGAACATTAGAAATTTATGCAGGTTTAACTCAATCTGAATGGGGCCGTGACCTCATTGTATGGCCTGAGTCTTCAATTCCACTCTTCCAAACCGATATTGAACCGTTTTTGGATGCCATGGATGCACAAGCGAAAAAGAACCATACTGCTTGGGTAACCGGTATTCCTTATTGGGATGTTGCAAAATCACATCAAGTCGGCAGTCCTCTGTATTACAACAGTATTATGGCGTCTGGCAGCGATTCAAGCGGCCTTTATAAAAAGCAGCGTCTTGTGCCGTTTGGTGAATATATTCCGCTTTCAGGTTTACTCTCTTGGGTGTTACCAGCCATGCAAAATGATATCAGCATGAGCGGTTTTACACGTGGTGAGAGTGACCAGAAGCCCCTCTTAATTAAAGGGCATGCACTTGCTGCTGCAATTTGTTATGAAGTGGCTTACCCCAACCTGACAAGACGTAATGCAGAAGATAGCGACTTCTTGGTGACTGTATCGAATGATGCTTGGTTTACGGGTACTGCTGGGCCTTGGCAACATTTACAAATGGTGCAGATGCGGGCGAAAGAAAATGGCCGCTGGTTTATTCGTGCAACCAACACAGGTGTAACAGCGTTTATTGATCAAAATGGTCATATCACTGAACAAGCACCAATCGATAAAGAGTTTGTCTTGAGAGGTGATTTACCAGCCATGCAAGGCCAAACTCTTTATAACCGTTTAGGTGATTATCCAATTTTAGGATTCGCGGTCTTACTGCTGATTTTAGGTTGGGTTTATCGTCCGCGTAAAGTTGACGTTTCTTTTAAATCTCGTCGCTAATTTACAATAACTTTGTACCCAGAGGCACTTCAAACTCTGGGATACAAAGTGCAACATCACCATCTGCATTATGAAATCCTGTCACCAAACATTCTGACTGAATAGGCCCTATTTGTTTTTTAGGGAAATTCACTACAGCAACGACTAATTTACCCAACAAATCTTGTGGCTGATAGAGCTTGGTAATTTGTGCACTTGATTTACGCACTCCCAACTCTTCACCAAAATCTACATGCAAAATATAAGCAGGTTTACGTGCCTTTTCAAAAACCTCGGCTTGAATAATTTTACCAACGCGAAGCTCTACTTTTAAAAAATCATTCCAATCGATTTGTTCCATTTCATATTTCTCATGTTCTTAAATTGCTGATTTGAAGCATATAATATGTACAAATGAAGAAACATCCTGTTTTAAGTCCAGTTAAAAAATAAAACGTAGATGTTTAGTCTACGTTTTATCTAAAATTTGGTTTTAAAATATTATTAAAAAGTGATCGATAATTGCAAAGATAAATAAGCAACTAAACTCGATAAAAAAACCATGGGTACATAACGGTAAGCTTTAAAAAGAAATTGCTCATATTGAGTAGAGATTTGTTTAGCTTGCCAGACGCTCGCTTTTAATGCAGTAAAGAAGCTCACCATTAACCATGCGCTCACAATACTTAATGCGAAGAAACCAATCATGATTTGGCTACTTCCCTCTGTACTCAGCCATAACTTTAATGAAACCTCAGCAATCGGCAATAAACCCAAAATCAATAGGACAGACTTGAGCATTACCCAATGAAACTGAGTCAGTTCATCTAATATGAGAAATGCTTTCATTTAATCTCTCCTTTTAATTGAATAAAGTGCTTTTTATTTATTATGCAAAGCTTTTATTTAAATATATAGCTTATTTTTCTCTACATTTTAACTTTCTTGTAACTATTAAATATGGGAATAATTCTTATTATAAATCTCAAATATTGATATTAACTTTAATTTATATTTTTCAGTTAGTTATTATATTTTTCTGATTGAGAGAGATTATCAATTCGTATTTATCATTTTAACTGTTTAACTGAATTGATAATCTCCATTACATTTTAATTAAGGTTGATAATAAATATCTGCATCATTACCTTCACCGCCTTCTTTGCCATCTGCTCCAAATGAGTACAAGTCAAAAGCTCGACCATCTGCCCCAGGAATGACATATTGAATATCATTTTTCCAGCTGTCTTTAGGATAACCACCTTTTACATAGCCACCTGGCATCCAGTTTTTCGCTGTAGCAGGCTGATTAACCAAAGCATCTAGCCCACCTTCTTGCATGGTTGGGAAATGGCCATTATCAAGCTTGTACTGATCTAAAGCACCCGCTACCCCCTTTAATGCAATTTGAGTCGTATCAATTTTAGCTTTTTCACTACGCCCCATGACATTTGGTACGATTAAAGCTGCTAACACGCCTAAAATTACAATCACGACCATGACCTCAATGAGCGTAAAGCCTGAGGCACGCTTCATTCGAGCACCGCTCGAACGTGCCGCAAGTCCGAAAGCTACGCTTGAGTTTTTTTGAGCATCCTTAACGTGCTCTTTTTGTTTCATGACCATCTTCATCATTATCTCTAATATCAAAGTTATTAAATCATATTGTTCATATTTACGATTGGCAGCATAACCGCGATTACAATAACCAGTACAATGCTTGCCATTAAAACCAGCATAAGCGGTTCAAGTAATGCCAGTAAGGTTGAAATAAATGTCGTCACCTCACGGTCTTGCATGGTCGATGCTCGTTCTAACATTCTGTCAAGCTCGCCTGATGCCTCTCCACTTCGAATCATTTGTACCATCATTGGTGGGAAATAACCACTGCGCTCCAGTTGCGTACCTAGGTTACCACCTTCGGTAACACGCTCAGCCGCGTGGGCAATTGAATCTCGGATGACCCAATTGTTAGTCACTGCTGCACCAATTTTTAAGGCATCAACCAAAGGGACACCTGAACGGGTCAAAATAGATAAGGTACTAGCAAAGCGTGCAGCATTAATACCACGTGATAGTTTACCGAATAATGGCAATTTGAGTGTTAATCGATCAAAAGCATAATGTCCAGCAGTGGTTTTTAAAAACCTTACGAATGCAATAACACCCACCACTGCAAAAAGAATAATGAACACCCACGCGTGGCGAATAAAATCACTGGCTTTCATTAAAGCGACTGTAATCCACGGTAAAGCATCTTTATTTTGATCAAAAGTTTTTACAATCTCTGGCACAACATAAGTCATTAAACCCATCACAATACCAAAAGACATCAGCATTAAAATGATTGGATAAATCATGGCGCCCTGAACTTTCTTTTGCATGGCAAAGCGGTTTTCAGTGTAATCCGAAAGCTGATCTAAAATGAGATCTAAATGTCCCGAGCGCTCGCCAGCAGCCACCGTTGCAATATAAAGGTCAGGGAAACGTCCAGACTGCTGCATACCTTGTGCAAGTGAATGCCCTTCTAAGACTCGAGAACGAACAGATAATAAAAGATTTTGTACATGTGTTTTTTCACTTTGCCTACTCACGGCGCGCAAAGCTTCTTCAAGTGGAATAGCAGCGGCAACCAAGACCGAAAGTTGTCTGGTCATGAGTGCCAAATCGTAAGCACTGAACTTTTTTTGGAATAACCCCTGACTCTGATGTTTATCTTTTTGTTCAACAGGATCGACACTAATGGGAGTCCATGCTTTATCGCGTAATTGTTGGCGAATCTGGCGCGCTGAGTCTCCCTCAAGCACCCCTTTTTGCTGCTTCCCTGAAGCATCAATGGCAGTAAATTGATATGCAGGCATGGTAATGTTCTAATTTTCCAAAAATAATAGTCGCTGCTGTTGCATCTATGCTACGCAATCATTCATATTCGTTCTATAGCCTGTGTAGAATACCCAAGTCCTCTTCACGACGCTATGCCGTTTTTTAAAATTGACGAAATGAGCCTCTATGACCATAACGCCAAAGCCTGATTCAGTTGTTTATCGTGTGCGTGTAGCCGTACCTGTACATCTGTACGACACTTTTGACTATACACTCACCCAAGCACAATATGAACGGGCTCATGTAGGCTCACGCGTCGCTATTTCATTTGGGCGCCAAAACCTGATTGGCATCATTACTGAAAAAGTTGACCCAAGTGAATCATTTACAGGCACCTTTCAGCTTAAAGCCATTTCTGACCTTTTAGATGAAGAACCAATTTTAGATGAACAAGTTTTAAGTTTATTGACATGGTCCGCGCAATATTACCAATTTCCAATTGGTGAGGTCATGCAAACTGCCCTACCCGCGTTATTGCGTCAGGGCAAACCGATGGATGTTTTGTTCCATCTTTGGAAAATCACACCATGTGATAATGTTGAAGCACTTCTTAAACGCTCTGTTAAGCAACAAGACGCGTATCAAATTTTAAAATTACACCCTGCCGGAACTACAGAGAATATTCTTAATTTAAGTGGTGTAGAAACGGCTACGCTTAAAGCACTTCAAAAGAAAGGACTGGTTGACTGTACGCTTGAACCGCACGACTTTAGCCCATCGCCTGTTAAATTGGCACAAATGCCGCTCACGCTAAATGAAGACCAAAAGAAAGCAACCCAGCACGTCGTAAACGCACAGCATCAATACCAAGCCTTTTTATTAGATGGTTTAACAGGAAGTGGTAAAACTGAAGTTTATCTGCACATCATGCACGAAGTGCTAAAGCAAGGTAAGCAAGTACTGGTGTTAGTCCCTGAAATTGGTCTAACCCCTCAAACGATTTCTCGTTTTAAATCACGTTTTAACTGTGATATTGCTCTATTACACTCGGGCTTAAATGACTCCAAACGCTTGCAGGCATGGCAACAGGCTCAGACGGGCAAAGCATCTATTATTTTAGGAACCCGCTCAGCCATCTATACGCCACTGCCACGTTTGGGCTTAATCATTTTAGATGAAGAACATGACCTCTCTTATAAACAGCAAGAAGGCTTCCGCTACCATGCGCGTGATGTCGCACTGTACCGCGGTCACTTGCAAAGCTGCCCTGTTATTTTAGGTTCAGCAACACCAAGTATTGATAGTTATTATTTGGTCGAAACTGGCAAATTAACTGCGCTGCAACTCAACAAACGTGCTGGACATGCACTTTTGCCTAAAATGCATTTGATTGACCTTAAAATTGTCAAAAAACAGCATGGAATCAGCCAGCCCCTTATTGAACAAATCAAACATACATTAGCTAGAAAAGAACAGGTTTTAATCTTTTTAAACCGTCGTGGCTATGCACCTGTACTGGTTTGTGAAAGCTGTGGGTGGCAAGCAAATTGTCCGCATTGTGATGCGCATTTTACGTTGCACACTCAGCCTTATTCTTATTTACACTGCCACCACTGCGGTACTGTTCATCGCTTGCCCGATCACTGCCCTGAATGCCAGCAAAAAAGCCTAAAAACCTTAGGTGCTGGAACGGCTAAGGTTGAAGAGCACTTACAAGAATTATTTCCAGACTATGATGTGATTCGGGTTGATCGTGACAGCACCAGTCGTGTCGGTAGCTGGCAAAAAATCTATGATCGTATTCATCAAAACAAACCAACAATTTTGCTGGGCACTCAAATGTTGGCTAAAGGCCATCATTTCCCACACGTAACTTTGGTTGCTATTTTAGATATTGATGCTGGGTTACTTAGTGTCGATATTCGTGCGCCAGAACGTACTGCGCAGTTAATTGTACAAGTCGCTGGTCGTGCAGGTCGTGGTGAACACAAAGGCCATGTTTATTTACAGACCTTAAGACCAGATCACCCTTTACTCACCACACTCATCGAAAAAGATTATCGGGCGGTTGCCAAACAAACTCTTGCGGAACGTAAAGTCGCATTGCTGCCGCCTTACCGTTATGCAGTACTGATACGTGCAGAGTCCAAAGATCGCGACTACACCTTACATTTCTTAAATGAAGCGGCGGAACAATTACGCCAAATTGCAGGTGACATTGTTGATATTTGGGGACCGATTCCAGCCCCTATGGAGCGTAAAGCAGGACGCTACCGCGCCCACATGGTAATTTTATCTACTGAACGTGCTCGTCTACATTTTTACTTAAGGCAATGGTGGTCACAATTGGTTCATGCACCACGGCAGCATCAACTTCGGCTATCAATTGATGTTGATCCGCAAGAATTTAATTAGATGATTTGAATATCATGGTGTGAAGAAGCCTTTTTGGCTTTACACTTAAAAGAGACTAATACATTCGAGGCAATGAATGTCATTCTTACTGCAAGCAACAATTTTTCTTGGAGCTTCTCTGATTTTAGTCCCTCTTGGCAAGCGCCTAGGGATAGCAACAGTTTTAGGTTATTTATTTACAGGAATACTTCTGGGCCCTAGTGTTTTAAATATTGCACATGACCCTGAAGCGATTATGGAACTTGCCGAATTTGGCGTTATCTTATTAATGTTCCTGATTGGTTTAGAGTTACGCCCCCAACGTTTATGGGAAATGCGTGACTCTATTTTTGTAATGGGAAGTCTGCAAGTCCTCATTAGTGGGGCTATTCTTATGCTGATCGTACTATTACTCTTTCAACAGCAGCTCTCTGTCAGCTTTGTCATTGGTTTTGCCCTTGCGCTGTCTTCTACCGCATTTGTATTACAACTTCTGACCGAAAAGCAGCAACTCAATACGACTTATGGTCAGCAGTCTTTTTCCATTTTACTTTTCCAAGATATAGCGGCTATTCCCTTACTTGCCATCATTCCATTATTGGCAGGAACAGAATCAACCCATCATGGGGTAGCTTATTTTGCGGCTATCATTGCAACGTTTACTGGTCTATTTCTGTTTAGTCGCTATGTGATGCGTCCATTCTTCCGCTTTGTTGCCAAAAGTGGAGCGACTGAACTTATTACAGCAGTAGGATTATTTATTATTCTTGCTGTTGTCTTGCTTATGGATACTTTAGGAATTAGCACCACATTAGGTGCATTCCTTACAGGTGTATTATTAGCAGATTCAGAATTTCGCCACGAAGTTGAAGCGAGTATTGCACCGTTTAAAGGTCTACTGCTTGGCTTATTCTTTATGACCGTCGGCATGACCACACAGCTGTCACTGCTCATTGAAATGCCTTTGCTTATTATTGGTGGTGCAGTCGGCTTATTGCTCATCAAAACGCTGATATTGACCGCTATTGCTCGCTATAAAAAATACAGTTGGAATAACAGCTTGCTTTTAGGTACTTGCTTGGCACAAGGCGGAGAATTTGCTTTTGTGATTTTGAGTCTTGCAAAAAGTGAGAAGGTTTTAACTCAAGCTATATTAGAACCCGTGACTCTGATCGTGACATTGTCGATGGTACTTACTCCAGTAATTTACTGGATCATGGCAACTCAGGTCATTCCTCTGTTTAATAAAGAACGTCCACCTGAGTATGACGAAATTCCACAGCAGGATAATCCGATTATCATTGCTGGTTTTGGTCGATTTGGACAAATTATCGCCCGTATTGCCCGCCTACAGCATTTAGGCTTTACTGCAATCGACAACAATCTTCATCAAGTGGACTTTGTGCGTCGCTACGGCGGCAAGCTCTATTATGGCGATGTAACCCAGCCCGATTTACTGCGTTCTGCCGGTATTGAAAAAGCCAAAGTATTTATTTTAGCAATCGATGATGTTGAAGACTCTATGAATGTCGCGCGTCATCTTAGATTAAATTATCCAAACTTAAAGCTATTAGCCCGTGCTCGCGACCGTCACCATGTCCATCTTTTAAGAGATTTAGGCGTGGAATATATTTGGCGTGAGACGTATTTATCTTCATTAGGAATGGCTTATCGCGCTTTGCGAGAACTTGGAATCTCTGATGAACAAGCCTATAACAATATCGAAATCTTTCGGGATTATGATGAGAAATTGCTCATACAGCAGCAAAGTATTTATACTGATGAACAGAAGATTTTTGAAACACATCGTAATGCCTTAGCCGAGCTTGAACATTTGTTTGAAAGTGATGCGCAGCAACAGGCTACATCAAAACATGATGTTAATTTAAAGCGTCATTTACAACCAAATCGCATCGACATTACAAGAGATCATCTAGAATAACTTGAGATTTCAGAAAATGGCTATATTAAGGACTTATTCACATTGCCTAAATAATTGGACAATGGGCACAAAGCTGCCCCTGTCCGGCTTGCGGCTTCGCTGCATTTCCTGAGCTTGATTAAAACGAAATAGTTATACTCTGCTTAGGGCCCTGGAGAATATTATGTCTGATTTACGCCAACGCTTTTATATAGAGAACTTTCCAGTACGTGGAGAAGTAGTTCATCTAGAAGAAGCCCTACAAACTATCTTAGCTCAACGTGACTATATGCCTGCGGTTAAAATTCTGATAGGTGAAATGTTGAGTGCGACTGCATTACTTGCAAGTACACTAAAAATCAAAGGCCGTATCAGCTTGCAAATCCAGGCTAGCGGCACCTTCAAATGGGCGATGGCTGAATGTAACCATTTAGGAGAGGTTCGTGCTTTAGCGGACTATGAAACCGACCCTCGCTTTGTTGAAGCAACAGACAGCAGCACAGTTCTTGGCGCTTTAGTTAATCCGGTTTTATTTATCAATATTGAACCGGAATTTGGCGAACGTTATCAAGGGATCGTGCCGCTTGATCAAGTGACTTTAGCGGGTTGCTTAATGCAATATTATGATTTATCTGCACAAATTCCGACTCGTATTGTGTTGGCAAGTACAGATAAGCGTTCTGGCGGTTTACTGATTCAACTCTTACCACGTCATGATGAAGAAGAGCAAAACTTGGTTGATGAAGATTTATGGCCACGTTTGACGATGTTGACTGAAACATTAAAAGCTGAAGAGCTTACCAATTTAGATGCAAATGAAATCTTATATCGTTTATATAACGAAGAAGAAGTTCGTTTACCAGAAATTGAAGCATTAAAATTTGGCTGTACATGTTCAAAAGAACGCTGTGCAAATGCCCTGATTCAAATTGGTGTAGACGCTGTTCATGAAACTCTAGAACAGCAGAACCCGATTCGTATGGACTGTCAGTTCTGTAATACGCAATATACCTTTACCGCTGAAGAAGCTTTAGCGTTATTTGGTGAACATTTAAGTTAATATTTTAACTTTATAAAAAGGCGGTTACACCGCCTTTTTATTTACCTGTATTTTTTGATGATAATTTTCAACATGTTAATTTAAATAGGATAATATAAGGCTACTTTATAGCCTAATAAATAAGATGCCTAAATACCATGAATTATTTTGATTATTTTCTCTTTATTTTTAGCGTAGTTATTATGATTGCGACCCCTGGCCCTGTCATGATTTTAGTTGCAAGCGCTGGACTTAAAGGGGGCTATAAAAAAGCACTGGAAACCATTTTTGGTACAAACCTAGCATCCCTTGTTTTAATTTTTATTTCAGTACTGGTTTTAAAAGGAATACTGAGTATTAATGATAGTTACCTCAATATCATTCGTATTTTAGGCTGCCTATATATTGGTTATTTGGGTTTTAGTATTCTCAAAGAAGTGATTCAGGCACCTCACCCAGAAGCGATACAAACAGTTTCAGCACAAAATGGTGGCTTTAAAAAAGGCTTTCTTGTCGGTATTTCAAACCCAAAAGATATTATCTTTTTCTCTGCTTTCTTTCCGCAATTTGTCTCTATTACCCCTCAGTTAAATTTAAGTTTAATCCTACTTACTCTGACATGGATTGTTTTAGACTTCCTCACACTATCTTTGGTTTATATCTTTTTCCGCCGCCTTTCTAACAGTCATTTATATCCAAAAATATTAGGCCTCTGCGGTTTATTACTTCTACTTATTGCTCTGTACGGCTTATATCAGAGTTTCATCTAATTCATTAGAGGTATAGTCTAATTTTTCTATACCTCTTTATTTCGTAATAGAACAACTCTTATACAATCTAGCTTATTGAAAACTCTAAAAATCGTTTCATAATGAAATAAACAACACCATCGTGATAAAACATTATGGCAAAAAATTATTATGAAGAATTAGGGGTTACACGCAAAGCCTCTGCTGATGAAATTAAAAAAGCTTATCGAAAATTAGCCCGTAAATATCATCCCGACATCAGCAAAGAAAAAGATGCAGAAGAAAAAATGCAGGCCATTAATGTTGCCTACGACACATTAAGCAACGCAGATAAAAAAGCCGAATATGACCAAATGTTAGATCATCCTCAAGGTTTTAATAACTTTGGTCAAGGTGCTGCACAAGGTGGTTTTGATGGAGCACAGTTTTATCGTCAAGGCTTTACAGGCGGTGAACAAGCAGACTTTAGCGGTTTTGAAGATTTATTTGGTCGCTTTGGTGCAGGCTTTGGCGGTGGACAACAACAATATCAAAGACAACAACGTAGTTATCGCGGTGAAGATCAACATGCCAGCATAGAGGTTGATCTTGATATTGCCTATCATGGTTCAACCCAGCAAATTACTCTGCAAATTCCAACCATGAATGCTTATGGTGAGCCTGAAGTTCAACGCAAAACTTTACAGGTAAAAATACCAAAAGGCATGAAAGAAGGTCAGCAAATCCGCTTAAGTGGGCAAGGCCAAAGTGGGATTAATGGTGGTGCTAACGGCGATCTTTATATTGAAATCCAGTATAAAGATACAGACCGTGTTCATGTCGAAGGCAGTGACGTATATCTGACTGTAGATGTAACCCCATGGGAAGCGGCATTAGGTCAAGGTATTGAAGTGAAAACACCAGCAGGATCTTTACATGTCAATTTACCTAAAAATGCAAAACAAGGACAACAGCTACGTTTAAAAGACAAAGGGATACCAAATAAAACGCCAGGGCATCTGTATTTAATTTTAAATATTGTATTCCCGCCTGCAAATTCTGAAAAAGAAAAAGAAGCGTATCAGCAACTGGCAGAAGCATTTGCTTCATTCGAACCTCGTTCATCTCATTAGGGAGCAAGATCATGACAACCATTCACTATCGAGAAATTGTATATGACGGCCATACCTTTAGTGCAGAGATCGTTGATGAACAATCGACATTTGATTTACAACAATTTGCCCAAGCTTGCGGCCAAAGTCCTGACTGGATTCTTCAGCTCATTGAATATGATATTTTATCAGTCGAGAACACACCTGAAGCACATCAGTTTATGGGCGAAGATGTCGCACGTGCACGTAAAGCTTATCGTTTACAACGTGACTTTGACGCAAGTTTGGCGGCAGTTGCTGTGATGTTAGATTTGATTGATGAAGTGCAACAACTTAGAAAACAGTTGAAGCATTTTCATTAGATTAGATAGTCACGACGGAGTCCTACTGGCACTCCCTATCTATTTCATCAGCTAATTACGTTACTTTTGTTTTGGCAAAAGTAACCAAAACCATTGTCATCCACAAAACCTGTTCACTACTTTCATTTAAAATATTACTTTGCAAAAACAATAATTTCTAAATTATGGGCAGGTTGTGGATGACGCTTAGCTCAAGCAAATTTTGAAAAAATTCAATAAAAATTGAAGAATTATTTCAACCGAGTAATCTTCTCCACTTCCTTCAAAGTCTGCTTAATCGGTTCATATTCCAAAAACCAGAACAAATTCATCCGATCTTGGCGATGTTGTTGAGCCAATAAGTCAATCACACTTTTTTCACCGCGCCCCACCAAATGTTGTCGATAAAAATAGTACAGCAATAAAACAGTACTGAGCAGCATGACACCCAGCATAATCCAGAAACCTACTGGTGACTTAAGCCCTGGAATAAACTCAAAGTTCATTCCATAAATACCCGTTAAAAGAGTAAGGGGTGCAAATACGGCAGTAATAATGGCAAGAATACGCATATTTTCATTGGTCTGGTTTGCAATTGCCGAGAAATGCAAATCAATCGCCGACTGAATGGCACTACGTAAACGTAAAGTATGTTTTTGAATACGCTCGACATGACTCATTAAATCATTCAAACGAACCAACAGAAGATCTTGAGAACTATGCGTCTTCTCACCAATAACATGATGATAGTTTTCTACAATTTCATCTCGAAACTCTTGTAAGGTTTCGATTTGCTCTTCGCATAAATTTTCAACCTGCTGAAAGGCCATGTTTTCATGAAACAGCTGATGCCATTGTTTAAAACGGCGATTACCTTGCAGCAATTGCTGTTGCCAATGCTCGACCCTTCTAGTCAAAGGTGAACGGATATCAAGGTAGCCATCCACCATACTATTGAGCAGTCGTAAACATAAATCTACAGGTGAATTAGGCAGCTTACGGGTTTTATTTTGTTCTTCCAAAGTTTTACATAAAATATTTTCGAGACGTTGAATATAGTTTTCAATCGACTTATTGCCCTGCTCACGAACACTAATCAGAACTTTAGGAGTAAAAATAAAGCTAATCGGCGTAGTTGCTAGGCCAAATACACTCTCGTGGGATTCCCCATTTTTAATTTCATCATCAGGTGTAACGAGCTTTCTAAAAATAAGCAGATCATATTCTTCAAGCGTATCAAATGCACAAGGATGCTCAATATTCGCAATATCTCGCATATGAAATTCATTAATAACCACGCCTGAAAGCTGCTGAATCTTTTGTTGCCATTCTTCGTTATGGTTCACCACATCAGCTCTGACACTATCAATCCAGAAAAACTCCAGAATGTGTTCATTATGCTGTTCACGGCTTAAAAAGACATAACCGTCAGCTTGATGGCGATAAAAGTAATAAACCTGCATACCACAATGATCTGTTTTTGTATTACTTGCATCATGCCATAAAAAAAGTCCGCATCAAGCGGACTTTTTCATGTCACTAGAACAATTATGCTTGTTCAATGTCTTTCATAGTCAATTTGATACGACCACGATTATCAACATCAGCAACTTGTACTTTCACTTCCTGACCTTCTTTAAGAACATCAGTTACGTTCGCAATACGTTCATTTGAAATTTGCGAAATGTGAAGAAGACCATCAGTACCCGGCATGATATTTACAAACGCACCGAATTCTACGATACGGATTACTTTACCGTCATAGATCTTACCTGGTTCAACTTCAGCAGTAATTGCTTGAATCTTAGCAATTGCAGCTTTAGCAGCAGCTTTAGTTTCACCAAATACGCGAACAGTACCATTGTCTTCGATATCAATTGCAGCTTTAGTTTCTTCAGTAATTTGACGGATAGTTGCGCCGCCTTTACCAATAACATCACGGATCTTGTCTGGGTTAATGTTAATAACTTCAAACGTCGGTGCATGAGCACTGATTTCAGCACGAGCACGTGAAATGACTTTATTCATTTCGTTTAAGATGTGCATACGACCAGCAAATGCTTGGTTTAATGCAACTTCCATGATTTCTTCGGTAATACCTTCAATCTTGATGTCCATTTGAAGCGCAGTAATACCGTTTGCAGAACCTGCTACTTTAAAGTCCATATCACCTAAGTGATCTTCATCACCCAAGATGTCAGAAAGTACTGCGAAACGCTCGCCTTCTTTCACTAAGCCCATTGCGATACCCGCAACTGGTGCTTTAAGCGGAACACCTGCATCCATAAGTGATAATGAAGCACCACATACAGAAGCCATTGAAGATGAACCGTTAGATTCAGTAATGTCAGATACAATACGAATTACATACGGGAAGCGGTCAGCAGCAGGAAGAACTGCTTGAACACCACGACGTGCTAAACGACCGTGACCAATTTCACGACGCTTAGGACCAGATTCACGGCCTGTTTCACCTACAGAGTATGCAGGGAAGTTGTAGTGCAACATGAAGTTGTCAGTTTTAGTACCAGCAAGGGTATCAACCATTAACGCATCACGAGTATTACCCAAAGTTGTTGTTACCAACGCCTGAGTTTCACCACGTGTAAACAATGCAGAACCGTGTGCACGATCTAATACGCCAACTTGAACGTCGATAGCACGAACAGTTTTAGTATCACGACCATCGATACGTGGCTTACCTGACAAGATGTTGTCACGTACTGTACGGTATTTAAGGTCTTCGAATAATTCGTTTACTTCATCAGCAATACCAGTTTCGTCATTTTCTGGAACGAACTGAGCTACAGCTTCTGCATAAAGTGCATCAAGTGCTGCATAACGATCTTGTTTAACCGCAATTGTATATGCTTCAGAGATTTTCGCTTCGAAAGCTGCTTTTAATTGCTCAAGAAGAGCTTCGTTTTTAGTTGGAGCAACCCAAGTTGACTCAACAGCACCAGCAGCGGCAGCAAATTCTTTAATCGCTTGAATTGCGATTTGCATTTCGTCATGACCGAAAAGAACAGCACCAAGCATTTGGTCTTCTGAAAGTTCTTTCGCTTCAGATTCAACCATCAATACAGCAGATTCTGTACCTGCAACCACAAGGTCAAGGTCACTTTCTTTCAACTGTTCGAAGTTCGGGTTAAGAACATATTCACCGTTGATTAAACCAACACGTGCGCCACCAATTGGACCACGGAAAGGAGTACCAGCAATAGACAATGCTGCTGATGTACCAAGCATTGCTGCAATGTCAGCATCCATAGTTTTGTCAGAAGAAACAACAGTTGCTGTTACTTGGATTTCGTTGAAGTAACCTTCTGGGAACAACGGACGAATTGGACGGTCAATAAGACGTGAAATTAAAGTTTCAGCTTCAGAAGCACGACCTTCACGCTTACCGTAACCACCAGGGATACGACCAGCTGCATATTGTTTTTCTTGATAGTTCACTGTTAACGGGAAGAAGTCTTGACCCGCTTTTGCTTTAGGCTGAGCAACAACTGCAACTAAAACAGTTACGCCACCCATAGTGATTAAAACTGTGTTTGCTTGACGTGCAACGCGACCCGTTTCTAAAACGACTTGATGTTGACCGAATTGGAATTCTTTACGAACGATATTAAACATTGACATGTATTGTATTTTCCTAATTTTATTCTAGTGAGACCCCTAAGGTTTGGCATTCAGACTACACCGATTGGTAGATAAATGACAAAGCTTAGAAGCCATCACACTAGATCAATTATTTAAAATAAGTTAAACGCAAAGAAGGAGCGCACAAGCGCCCCTTCTAAAAATCACTTAACCTAACATTAAGTGAAACTCTCTTTTCAGCGATAAAGCATTGCGACATGCGAAATAGCGAAAACAAAGTAAAAATCGAATTAACGACGTAAACCTAAAGCACCGATCAAAGCAGTGTAACGACCGTGGTCTTTACCATTTAAGTAGTCGAGCAATTTACGACGTTGGTTAACCATACGGATCAAACCACGACGGCTGTGGTGGTCGTGTTTGTGAGCTTTGAAGTGACCTTGTAAATCATTGATTTGAGCAGTCAATAAAGCTACTTGTACTTCTGGTGAACCAGTGTCATTTTCAGCGCGAGCAAATTTAGCAATGATCTCTGCGCGGTCTGCATTAGTTAAAGCCATTCGATTTCTCCGAGATGCTTAAAAAAGTAAACGATATGAATCAGTTGAGGCAACTGACTGCCGTGCATCACTACAGCAAGTCGCCTATTTTAAGGTATCTATAGGTGGATTGCAAAATAGTTTTCAGTAACTTGTCATTTTAGACACTGACATGAAGACCTTAACCCTGCACACTAGCCTCGAATAAAAAGAAAGAAGCGCGAGGGACGTGTGAAAATTTTTTCAACCAACACTTGTCCAGTACCGGACAATATTGAGCAAGTCATTCGACAAAAAGATGAAGTTGCTGCTGAACAAGGTGGAATGAGTGATCACCAGATTCAAAAAATCTGGAAAAGTATAGAAGGACTATATAAAACCGAAAACTATCCACTCATTACCTTTTGTTTACGCAGACAAGGTAAAATTTTACTCAATCGAAGCATTGGATATGCTCAAGGGAACTCTCCAGCAGGCCTTCAAGAAAATGCCCTGATTGCAACACCTGACACACCTGTTTGCCTATTTTCAGCATCAAAGATGATTACAGCCATGTTGATTCATCTATTAGATGAAAAAGGCGAAATCAACTTGCTTGATCCCGTGAGCTATTATGTTCCTGAATATGGGGTAAATGGTAAGCGTCGTGCAACGATCTTTCATTTATTAGCACATCGTGGTGGCATTCCTTATATTGATGGCGATGTCACACCAGATTTATTATTTGATAAAGACGAAATTTTAAAACGTTTATATGCTGCCCGACCTGTGTCTCCTGCTGGTAATCACCTTGCCTATCATGCTGTTACGGCAGGTTATATTTTAGGAGAAGTTATTGAACGGGTGACTGGGCAGGATTTACGTGAGTTTGTACATCAAACTATCGAAAAACCAATGGGGATGCCTTATTTCAATTATGGCTTAAAACCAGAATACCGTTCAGAAGTCGCCTTAAACTGTGCAACAGGTCTGCACCCACGCCTTGGTACCGATCACTATCTGAATCATGTATTAGGTGGCGGTTTACAACTTGCAGTTGATGTAACTAACGATAGTCGTTTTATGGACACCATTTGCCCAGCTGGAAACATCTATACCAGTGCAGAACAAGCTGGCCGCTTCTTTGAAATGCTTTTAAGTGGAGGAAGCTACGGCGGTCAGCAAATCTTTAGTGAGAAAACAATTTTCAGAGCAACACTGCCAACCACAGGCGTTAACATTGACCGTACTTTGCTGATTCCAATGCGCTATGCTTTAGGACCAATGTTAGGTAGCAATCCTGTAGGTCTTTTTGGCCCAATGACAGGACAAGCATTTGGTCATTTAGGATTCTCTAACATTTTATGTTGGGCCGACCCTGAAAGAGATATCAGTGTTTCCTTATTAACAACTGGTAAATCTGTAGTGGGTACTCACCTACCTGCTTTAGCTAAAGTGCTCTATCAAATCTCAACCCAATGTCCACGTATACCGAGAGATCAACGCCGTTCGTTATTTGGTAGTGATTCTCATGAAACTGACTTAGTGTAGAAACAAATAAAAAACCCAAGCATTTCTGCTTGGGTTTTTTGCGCTGTAGTTTTTGTTTATCGTGTTATTGCTGTTTTTATTGTCGTTGGTGAGATGCTAGTCACATCCTTCTTGTTGTTTTAACTCACTTCCGATGTTTTTGTTTCTATTTCCTTATGTGATGTATTGTGACATATCCAATTATGAAGAAAAGTAGTATTTTTCTTATCATCATGTAAGTGAAAACGTACAGGTCTGTATAATATTTGGTAAATAGCCATTTTTAACCTTTAACGTACAGTTCTGTATAACATATAACTTAACAATTCACAGGAAAAATGCCTGTTTTGAAATCATATTATAGATAAATATATTGATATTATTGATTTAAATCTTTAGACAAAAAACAGAGTGAAGATAGTGCTAAAAACGAAATGTTGTAATGCTTTTTGAAACATGGTGAAAAGTAGAATATAAAAAAGCCCTGTAGTCTCTCCCAAAACTACAAGGCTTAGCGGCTGTAAGTTTCCTCTTTATACACCTACTTCATTGTAAGTTCGCAGTCTCTCGACTTAAGTTATTATTATTGTGCGATTTTGCCCGACATTCCGTGCCAAGCTCGTTGTGCGTTTATAATCTCAAAAACACGGGGTGTACTCTAGCAGCAAATATCTCGAATCTATGTAAGCTTTTTCTTACAAGGGTGAAAATATTAAGTTTGTCTTAACGAACTAATCGATTAACTTTTTGAACTAAACCGCTTTTTCGTATAGTACGAACTGTAAATGCTTGTAATAAAGCCTCTTGATGCACTAAAAGACTGACTACTTTCTTAGCTCTTGTAATCGCAGTGTAAATAAGTTCTTGGCTTAATAAGTTCTTGGCAGCCTGATCTAAAACGACAGCAGTGTGTGTAAATTCAGACCCTTGCGATTTATGAATTGTTAAGGCAAATGCGCTCTGAATACTTTTAGGTAATCGATTTGCAGCAACCCATTTGTTCAAACTTGGAAAATATACTTCAAACTGCTGTGGCTGAGTTCTGTGCTCAAAACACAAACCAATATCGCCATTTGAAATACCGAGCTGATAATCGTTATAAGTCATCATTACAGGACGACCGACATACCATCCCCCTGCTGTCACTATTGAAAGTTGCTGTTGCAACCAACGCTGCGCATATTGGTTTAACTGCTGCAATCCAAACGGACCATGACGAACTGCGGTTAAAATCCGGTAGTCATCAAATGCTTTTACAACGTTTTGGACCTGTTCAATCGAGCGTTCTTCTTTTAAATATTTTTTTAGGCTTTTTACATATTCTTGGAAACCTAGCATGAGCTTCTGATAATAAATTTCGACTTCTGCGTGATTCCCTTCTGGTAAATACTCAAGCTGAACCACATCTGGCATGTCACTTTGTAAAACTATAGGCTTTAATTCTGAAACCTCAACAATATCAATTTCAAACTGCTGCAAAACAGCTGCATGTTCCTGTTGATAGGTTTGTGCCTGAATAAATTTGGCCACTTGTCCAATCAATGCCCCTTCAGCAAAACGACGACTGGTTTGTAATTGTACCCGGTTATCAGCCAATGCCTGTATTTGCTGCAAATCTGCAAGAACCGCGCCGACATCGACAGAAGCAAGCTGGTTGGCATCACCTAATAAAATAATTCGGCAAGACTCAGGGACCGCTTCAAATAATAACGTTGCCAGATTTAAGTCCAGCATAGAGGCTTCATCCACCACAATAACGTCATAAGGCAAAGGCTGTTTTTGATTAAAGCGTGGAGTTTGACTATGCCCCATACCTAATAATCGATGGATAGTTTGGGTACTTTGGTTTCTTAGCTCATCACTCATTAGCCCCGACTCAAGCAGTTTGGGATCATTAAACGAGTTTTGTAAGGCTTCTTGCATACGCTGTGCAGCTTTACCCGTCGGAGCAGCCATCGCCACACGGATATGCGGAATTGCCTGACTAAGCACAGCAATAATACGAGCAAGCGTATAGGTCTTACCTGTACCCGGCCCACCTGTAATAATACTTAAGCTCTGCCGAGTCACCATTTGCAAAGCAGCTCGCTGATGAGGATCAGTTAATAAGTCTAAATGCTCTTCACATGAAACAGGTTGAATTGGTTGTTGCTTTAATCGGCGAATTTGTTCAGCTAGACGTTGCTCTAGGTTCCAATATCGGTATAATGCCAACCCCTGCCCGTCGTGGACACAAGGGGCAACTTGAGACTTTGCTTGTTCAGCAGATATCACCAGTTGGCCAAGTGTTTCTATTTGCTCTGGGCTAATCTCAATACAACTGTCACCCTGCAAGCTCGCTTCAATTAGCTGCTGCAAAAAATAAGCTGCCTCTGGAGCTTGTGTCTGTGCAGTAAACGGGGCTTGATTTAGAAAGGTACTCCAAGTCATTAACCAGCTTAAATCGCTTTGTTCAGGGCTATTTAGATTGTCCACACACTTATCCACCTAGTTTTCCACACGCTTGTCCACATGGTTATAGACAGGCTTATCCACACCCCAAGTATTTGTTAATTCTAAAATTAGATCATTTATCAGCATTTTTTATGCAATTTTATCCTCAGCAAAGTACCCTAAAATAGCATCGAGTCGTAGAACAAATTCTGTACTTGGCTGCCAATAATAATAACCCTGCTCAGCTTCGCCATTCATACCGCGCAAGTAAAGATAAGTCGCCCCACCTAAGTGTTGTTCAATATCATAATTCTGCATTTTGACTTTTAAATAACGATGTAATGCAACCAAATACAGGCCTGCTTGTAGCCAATAGCTGGCTAAAGACATACTTTGTGCAATACTTTCTACACTGTAATCAGCAAGGTTTTCACCCAAGTAGTTACTCTTATAGTCAGCAATGTGATAACGCTGTCCATCAAAATAAACCAAGTCTATCGAACCATTTAAATAGCGTGCAGAACGAGCCTCTAATAACTCTGGCATTTCCATACCATATTCAGCAAACAACTGCTGAATACGTTTCATGGCTAGTACACGATCTGACAGGGCCAAATAAAAAGGACACTCTGATAAATAGTATTCTGGTTGTAACTGATTTAAACGAAAACCTTGATATAACGGCGTGCTTAAAATCTCTTGCAACCATTCGGCTACAGCGTGATAAAGCGAATATTCTGCTTCTTGTTCTTCGGGAAAGCTTTCTTGGTATTTGATTAATAAATCTTGCCACAAACTACTGTAGTCATTTTTAAAACGACGGCGTATTTCACTTACCCACTCATCTGAACATTGAAAATCAATATGCTCAAAAATTTCATGTAAGAAATTACCTGCGAGCGTCCCTCTTGGAAAATTGCTTTTGATCCAGCTAATTGGCTGTGCTGCGGGCGCCTCAACAGAAATAACCTGATCGAGCTCATCTTCGGCTAAAACAGCTTCATGGCTCTGACTCGCGAGTAAATCTGTACCTACTTTATGTCTTAAATGCTGTGCTAGATAACTAAAACTGGTTTTGCCTCTTGAATAAAAGCGCTGATCAGGAAAATGCTGCGCCTGTATCTCAATAATATTGATGTGTTGATTTAAATGTCTTGCAGCAGGTGGTTGCTCCAAAATTATTTCATCGGTACAACAACGGTGCTGGAATGGTTCAGCTCTGTTTTTCCAAAATGCCAAACCTGAAACAGACTTGCCATCCGTATCTTGTAAGAGCGCATAAACACGATGACTTGCCCGAGTTAAAGCAACGTACCATAGACGGTTTTGTTCCGCCAAAGTCCGTTCTTCATGCTGCTTCAGCTCGGTTTCGTTTAAATACGTTTTATCGGCAATCGCAACAACACGTTGTGTTAGAGTTTGAGCCGACTCCGAAACCGTTATATCTTGGGTCGAGAAGTTAAGTGTTTTGTTATTTTCCCGAAATGGCTTGTCGGCCCCGAGCAAAAAGACAATTTTAAACTCAAGACCTTTTGACTGGTGAATGGTCATGAGCTGTACGCCAGCTTCACTCGACAATCTACGCTCTAACTCCCATTCACGATCAAGCGGTGATTGTAATTGCTTGAGATACCAGTGATAGAGATTTTGCGCGCCCTGATATTTCTCGCTATGTTGGCTCAAAATTTCGGTCAAATGACGCAAGTTCACCACAACCCGCTCATTATCTTTACTCTGGACAGCAACCAGATTTTTCCAAATGCCAAATTGGTTTAAACATTGCTGCCATGCCACTAAAAAGCCCTGAGCTGACCACAATTCCCGAATAGCATCAAAACCCGTCATAAACTGGCTTAAACCTTCGGCCGTTTGCTCGAATTGCAACAGCTGTTTAAGGTCCATAGCAAATAAACGGCCAATCAAAGCTCGTTTCACTTTGGCCTCATCGTAAGGATGAAGAATCGCAGTGAGTAAGGCCCCAACATCCTGAGCAATTGTGCAATCAAAAACACTTCGTTTTGATGGCCGATTAACTCGTATTCCTAAACGTTCTAATTCAAATTGAACTTTATCAAGACCATCATGATTACGGGACAAGACCGCAATATCATCTTCATTTAAGGTTTGAGTCTGAGCATCTTTTTGAAAATAAAGTTGTCCAGCATGTGACTGATTGAGTAAATCACGTATTTTCCACGCGACTTGCTGTGCTTCCATTTCCTTGTCTTTTAGCATGAGCCAACGTAAAGGATGCGGATTAGGCTGGTTTTGATCGATTAAAACCGGATGAGGTCGAGTCCCTGCCCGAATTGGGTCATATTGAACCTGTTCACCAAAGTCGATTTGCCTTTGAAATAACGCATCAACCACTTCAACCAAGTCAGCGACTGAACGGTGGTTATGAATTAACTTATATTCGCGACCATGCTTTGCCTGAATATCTTTGTAGGCATTCAAGAAGGTGAGCATATCCCCACCACGGAAACCGTAAATTGCCTGCTTACGGTCACCCACCATAATCATGCAACCTTTTTGGTAACGTTCTGGATGACGCCAAATGCTGGCAAGCATGTCATCTTGGTCTTGGTTGGTGTCTTGAAACTCATCAACCAAAATTAAGGGGTATCGAGCCTGCACAAATACGGCGAAACGTTGCCCCTGCTCGCCCTTTAAAGCTTCTGACAAAGTGCGAATTTGCTGAGAAAAAGTCGTCTCGCCCTTGTTTTGTAAAACCTGTGGTAAACGTTTTTTAACCTCTACACACAAATAGGCTTTTAAATAAATATGAAGCTGATCGAACTGTTCAGCATAGTTTTTCAGCACACCAAATAACTGCTGAATCTGCTGAATACAAGGATGCTGATAAAATCCATCCGAAATTTCGGCAGGACATTTCTTGAAAACTTTCTGATCGGCAAGTTGGCCTAAAAACTTAAAAACAAGTTCCCGTTGTACTGCCAAAGACCCATCAAAAACTAAAATACTGTCGCTTTGCTTTAAAACTTGTAATAACTGTGGCAAACATTCACTAAATAACTTATTAAATGCCCCATTACGGAATATTGTGCCGCTTACATGTTTATAGTGCTCGCCATCAAGCGAGTAATACGGTTCTAGAAGACTGATATCAATTTCTGCTGCCAGCTGTTTGAGCTGAGCAAGCTGTTCAAACTGAATGGTAGGCTTTTCGGGAAGTTTAAAGTGAGCCGAACTAAAATTCAGTGAGTCTTCGACCAGTTTGACAAAACTGTCGACACTTTTTAACTCACCTGCCAGATACAACGCATCAATCACCGTTTGAGGCTGAGACTGTATCCATTCACGTAAAACATCATGAATCAGTTGTCGGCTATAGGTTTTAGCGTCATCGGTAATTTGAGCACGTTCAATTTTGCCACTTTCAAAGGCAAACTCACGTAATAGCTTTTGGCTAAAGCTATCAAGTGTTCCGACAAACAGCTCATCTAGCTGATCGATGACGAGCTTTAAACGCTCACAGGCATAGGCAATACGTGTCGCAAAATGCTTGAGAACATGTTGGAGTAATAAGTCAGATTCTTGCTCGGCCTGCAAAAGAATCTCTTTTTCAGTCAAGCTCCGCTTGGCATCTAAGTAACGGTAGGTTTCGACCAAACGTGTACGAATTCGGCTTTTTAACTCAGCCGCAGCCGCACGGGTAAAGGTGGTCGCAATGACTTGGCCCGGTAAATATTTCTCAAGAAAAATACGGACCATTAAACTCGACAGTGTATAGGTTTTTCCAGTACCCGCCGAAGCTTCAATTAAATGCAGTCCACTAAATTCAATATCAATAATAGGTTGATAAGACACCTGTACTCTTGAGTTCATGTCTTACTCCGAATGTTGAAATTGAAAAACCGGATGATACAGGTCATAAGCAAACTCATCACAAGCATGTTGAAGTAATGCTTGTGCATCTTGTTCTTGCAAAATTAAACGCCAGTCTTGATGTAACTTGCACGCTTCATTTTGTGTCATATCGATAGAGGTAAATGTCCCCGTTTCATTCCAGTATTTTAACAGCTCTGCATAGCTCTTCTCATCCAGTTTTATTTTTTCTGTCGGATTTGTTGTTTCCCACTGATATGCCTTAGCTTTTTCAAGTGGCTTTAATAATAAAGCTGCTGGTAACACGAGTGGCTGCTGTTGAGCATAACGCCAGATTTTAAACCACGGTTGTAAATACTGCCGAGCTTGCTCCGAACTAATACCTTTACAGATGACAGTTTGGTCACTAAAAACCACAATACGGCGTCTTTCAGTTCCTGCACTTCCTTCATTTAAATAGACCAACCAAAGCAGGTACTCTAACCAGACTTTTGCACGTCTTTTTGCCCGAGCACTTGATGCTTCCATACTGACCCAATCCTGAGTTTCAGATTTTGGCACCGTAATATTCATATGTAGCTGTTTGGCAATTCGCCACACACGCTGAGTCGTTTGTGTCACAGCTGGCGCATAATGATGAAGGCGCTCAAGCAAACATGCCTGTTCAAAAATGCCCTGTTGCCATGCACTGTATTGAACTTTGCCTACAGGCAACTGATCAAGTAGAACTTCAGGCTGTGCCTGCTGTTCGTTTTGCTGTAAAAAATGTCGAATGGTATAACGGCCCAAACCATCTAAAAGCAAAGGTTCATTCTGATCTAATACGCTTACATTTCCTAAGTTTTCTACGCCTAAAGTTTTTAAATATAAACGTGCGGGGAAAGTCACATCCTGTATCCACTGATGGCTGTCTAAAACCAACATGTCAGGTATTTCTAAAGGATAAGATATATTTGCCCAAGGCTTAAGAACACCGGAAGCTTGCTGAATTTGCATCGCCACGTTAAACCAGTGATCTTGATAACGAATATAGCGGTTCTCAGCCATAAAACCTTTCGGGTCAAACGGCTGTAAATAATGTAAGTGATAGAGCTGTTTTAATTGAGTCGGGATTTCAATACCTTCAATCACTTCTCGATCGGGTGCATTTGGTTCTGGCTTTACAATAAGTGCAAGATGCTCACGGAACTCTTGAAGAATACTAGAAGGATCTCTCACCTCACCGTCATTGACATCAAAGCCGTTATAAAACAGCCATAAGTTTTCTTGAGCTAAAAGTAGGGCATCTAAGAAAGCGCCTTGGTCATCCTCAAGACGGGAACGATCACCTAATTGTTGACGTAAGGCATCCATCAAATCAAATGGCACATGGGTGTCTCGATTTGGAAACTGCCCTGCATCAAGGTTCAACATCACAATTAAACGATAAGACAACGGACGAATTTGTCCAATCTGGGCAAAGGTAATCTGTCCAGTCGGTTCAGCTTGAGCCGTTTGATTTTCTAAAGTTCGCTGAATCTCATCCAGAATATAAGGCAAAGGCAAGGTGATTTTACGTAAGGTGCCTGTTTCTGTCTCGGCATAGTAGCTTGCGAGCGTTAACATACGCTCTTGTTTTTTTACAATTTCCCGCGCAGTTTTTAAAGCAGTCACACCGGCCTGCTCAAACTCGATAATATCTTGCGAGAGTGTTTGCAACCAGTATTCCACCGTATGACTTTTCTTCTGCTCATGCATAATGAGCCAGTCACGGCGTTCATTTAAATCTTGATAAATCTGAATGATCGTACCAATAAGCTCAAAATCGCCCGGTTGAACTTTGGCATAACTCAACACCTGATTAAACGTCGCATGTACAGGCACGGCAATGCCAAGAGCCAATCGCTCTAAGGCAAATTTAAAGCTATATCGATAATCATCATCACCGTCACACAAACTGCGCTTGAGATGCTCTGCATCAAGCCCTCGTTTAAAACCCGTATCGGCAAGCAAATTTAAAATCCGCTCGACCTGAACATACTCAAGTTCGTAACGTTGCTGGGTCGCATGCAAACTTAACCAGTCAGCAAAATCATCAAAGCTAAAACGGCCCTGCATCAGTTGAATACGCCCAATTACGGCACGCCAAGCATTAAGTGCATCAAGTGATGCAACACCTGCAATTTTCACTGGCAAATGTACACCTTGCTCAGTGGCAGTAGCGGGAAATACACTTCGAATTAAAGGCTCTATATCAGCCAAATTAGGCACTAAAACTAAAATATCGTTTGGGCGGCGCGGCTGTTCATGCGGTTTAGCCAACCAGCCAATCAATTGCTCTTTTAGTACTTCAAGCTGACGTAAAGTTGAATGACAAACATGAATCTGAATAGAGTCATCGTCTGGAGCGAGTTCATATTGCTTAGCTTGCGGTTCTACCAAATGCAAAATATCTGACTGAACTTTACCAAGTAAACTTTCAGGAAAATCATCCACAAAAGCATCAATCCACTTACCTTCTTCACCCGTAGATAAATTCGATAATAAAGAAAAGTGGTCGCGGGCTTGTTTACCCAATCTGGTTAAAAGCGGATGTCTAGACTCACGCGCTTCAGCATTAAAGTTGAGTGTGAATTTATTAAAGAAATCGCTAATTTCAGCATCAGTAGCCTTTGGATTTTTCGCAATAAAACGCTCTTTTACCCCTAAGTCATAACGCTGTTTCCAGAGTGGATCGACACTATCGGCCCAATATTCTTGTGAAGGGTTATAGTGCAAAATCAAGACATCAATATATTGGCCTAAACGGCGCAAGAACTGTAACTGACTTGGCGGCAAATCTAATAACGTAAAGATCACCACTTGATTAGGTAATCTTGAAATAGCACGCTTACCACGGTCTGGATGATCTAACTCTTGCCAAAACAACGCGTCAATTTGCTGCATTTGCACAAAATCATCATGAAAATGTTGCTGCCACAACCAACGCTGCCAACGCTCTAGCTCCTCAGTTTGATGTAATGCAAAAGCAGTCACTTCTTCATCTTTCTGCACAATATATTTTTCAATATCGAGTGCTCGCCCCTGTCCCCAAGCAGACAACCAGTTTTCCGGACAGGTACAACTATTTTCACAACCACGCTGGCACTGTCCACGATAAATCATATAGTTGCTAAATAGATCGGCAACCTGCTCAGCGACCCAATACAGCATTTTTTGTTTTTTTAATTGTTTATCTATGCCTTGTTCGAGTCGATCTGCACTGTCATAAATACGCTGAACAATAGAATGTAAAGGATGCGATGTGTCTATGCTCATCGTGTCAGGTTGAATAAATTCGTGCAAAGCCTGATGCACCCGCCATTTAAAAATCAAACGCGGGATGTTCGCTTTACGGACCTGTTCTTTATGCGCAGTTAAAACTTGCTGATAGGCATACCATTGGAAACCTCGTACCCGTTGGTGAAACTGGTAATTGGCACTCATGCCTTGTTGTTCTGCAAGTTTTTGTATCAGCCACTGCTCGACCGCAGGACTTGGAACAATAAAATGTTGGGTTTTCAAAACCTGTAATGGATGCGTTGAAGCTTGAGATGTAGACGCCAATACACCTTGCAACAACACATCAATACGTTGACTTTGAATAACATGGATCCCCATTTATTTCATTTCCTGCTTGCATAATTTATGCACAAAATCATAAACATTCATTACTATACAACTGAATCTGACTATGTCACGTTGGTTTAAACACAGCATAATTTAACTTAAGGTGTCACTTACACTTGGTTTGAATGACGCCATCAAGAACTTATACAGGTAGACATTATGAAAATTGACAAGATTCCTGACTATATTGATCCTAGCCTAAATCTGGAACAAATTCGCGATGAGTGCCATGATCTCATCAAAAAAAGAGCTTACGTCTCAGCCGGAGCGGCAATTGTACCGATTCCTTTTTTTGACGTGGCGGTAGATTTGGGAATTTTGTCGCACCTGATTCCAGATATCAATTCCCGTTTCGGTTTAGCACCTGAGCACGTGAGCGTTTACGACCCAAAAACTAAAACTATTCATTGGGATGAGTTACGTAAACGCGGTTTTGAATTTTCAGGTTTTGTAGTCGCACGTACTACCGTTAAAAAAACATTTAACGGCTTTTTAGGCAAAATCGTAACAAAACAGGTGACTAAATTTATACCGCTAGGCGGACAAATTGTAGCAGCAAGTTTAGGCTATTTCATGATGAAAAAAATAGCAGAAACTCATCTGAATGACAGTTATAACCTTGCAAAACGTATTCAGCAAAAAAGCCGTGGCACTATTGTAAATTAATGTTTGCCTTGTAGCTGAGAGCTTAGTCTGCTCTCAGCTGTTTTAAAATGGCCTTCAATACTTCCAGACGTGCCGTATATTTATCATCAGTTGCGACGATATACCACGGTGCATATTCAGTACTGGTTCGCTCAAACATATCGGCTGCTGCTTTTAAATAATCGTCCCACTTATCACGATTACGCCAATCTTCTGCTGTGATTTTAAAACGTTTATGCGGTGTTTCTTCTCTGGCCTTAAAACGCTGCTCTTGCTCATCTTTACTAATCGCTAGCCAAATTTTTACTACAATCGTTTGACTATCAAATAAATCTTTTTCAAAGCGGTTTATTTCATCATAGGCACGCTGCCATTCTAAAGGTGAAGCAAAACCTTCGACACGTTCAACGAGTACACGTCCATACCATGTCCGATCAAAAATCGTGATTTTTTCAGCTTCATTAATGCGGTTCCAAAAACGCCATAAGTAAGGATGTCGAGCTTCAAAGCGTTCAGGTGCACTAATACAATGAATATCGTATTCTCGTGGGTCTAAGTTTTTAACAATTCGCTTAATGGCCCCGCCTTTACCAGCAGCATCCATACCTTCAAAAGCAATCACGACATTGCGTTTATCAAAACGCATGGCATCGGCAATTTTTTTACTCAGTTTATCGAGCTCTTTTTTATATTCAGCTTTTTCAAGTGGTTCATTAGAAGGTTTTAATAAACTCTCTGGAATTTTAGCTTGTTGCCATTTTCCTTTAACTTCAGTTTCATGCTCTGGAAGTTGACGCATGTGATGTAAAAGGTATTGAGCAAAAAATTGATCACGTTGCTTTTCATCTTCGCCATCAATAATGTACCAATCATCGGTAAAACGACGGCGTAACTTTTGCAAAGTGTCATATTGTTTTTTATTACGCCAGTCTAGGCCGTGGAGCTTATGCCAATGTTGTTCAGATGGATCTATTTTATCTAAACGTTTTTGCAGCGATTTCCATGATAGATCGAACCAGACTTTAACTACATCGACATAGTTATTTTTTAAATCTTGCTCAAATGCCCGCATATTTTCAACGTATTCATCAAAACGTGAATCATCTAAAGGCTCGGAAACATGCGTTGCGGTGACGAGCAAATCGCTATACCAATTGCCGAACATCACCACAATTTGTCCTTCAGTCGGAATAAACTCCGAGTAAGATTGCCAAAATGCTTCTGTATCTGTCAGCACACGTGGCGCGTCTGCTTTGACTCGTAAATATCGTGGATCTAGCCATTCACGGAGTTGCTTAACAGCCTCACCTTTTCCAGCCAATTCAATACCGCTCATTAAAATGAGTGTGCTTTTAGCGTTGGGTTTGCCCCGACTTTCTTTTAACGCGTATTGTGCTTCAATCAAATCGACTGAAAGCTGTTCTTCATCACGAATCTCAAATTTTGGTTGTTGTTCACTCATAGTCCACGGCTCTAATCTTTTATTGTTTAATTTCGATGATCTTTAACTTATGCGGTTAAATGATGAATTGCTATACAAATTATGTCATTGCGAAAAAATTCTGTTTAAAAATTGACGCATGAATCATTTTTTTTACATCTACTCGCCATAGTACAAGGTTACAATGCCTTTTATGATTTTTTGCAAATAGCCCAATATTAGAGCCTTAAATGTCTAAACTCGCTGCTTTTGATGATCTTTTACAACAATATAAAACGTTTAATTATCACGATAATCCAGTGCTTGCCCAGCGTTTGCAAGATGTACAAACATGGCTAAAAGAGCGGATGAAAGATACGCATCATGACTTTTTTAATCTGCCAACACACAAGCTCATGTCAGAGTACTTTTTAAATCGTTTATATGGTGGCCCAGAGTTTGATGCTCTTGCAGCTCAAATTGAACGCCTATTGAAATATGCGCATAAAGCAGAAAAAGTCTTACCTGAAAATGCAATTAAAACGGGTACTAAATCGGTAAGTTTGGCTGTACTTGCAACCCAACTTGATGAGCAAGTAGCAATGCAACTTCTTGAGGACTATCCGGCAGATACAGTACTCACTGATGAAATTATGCGTTTAACCTTAATCAAGCTTGATCAGGCCGAAACTCGTTACCAGCAACTTGCTCTTCTTGACGATTTAGGTGCAGCACTCGATAAATACATGCGTTCATTTATGATGTTTACTGCTTTTAAAATGTGTAAAGGTATTGCCCAAAAATATCACTTCGAATTGATGTATGATTTCATTCAAGATGGTTTTAGTGCGATGAAACCGTTAAAATCGGCCGAGACCTTTATCAAGACTTTTACTGAAAAAGAACGCCAGATTATTGAAAATGTACATTCAGGGCATCCGAATCCGTTTAGAGTGTGATAAGGTCGGCACATAGAAAAACTCAACCTCGCGAAGTTGAGATTTTATTCATTATATTTGCATGATGATGCCTGTAAAAATAGACAAAATCTGTCATCATGCAGAACTTATTCCGTTTCACTTGAGTTTGAGTCTAGGAGAGACAATATGTCTAACGAAAACCAAAAGCCAACATCTCCAACTGAGCAGGCACAAAGTTCAGACAAAGTTAGCCCATTCCTAAACTCACCTTTACCTCAAGGTACTCCTCAAGGGCAACAACAAACTTTACAGCAAACCTTAACAGACACACCTGTGAATGGTTCTGTACCTAAATACAATTTACCTCGTGGTGCTGGTAATACTGGCAACGTTGGTGAAACCACACACTTTGGTTACTCAACTGTTAGAACTGAAGATAAAGCACAAAAAGTTGCAGAAGTTTTCCATTCAGTTGCAAGCAAATATGACTTGATGAATGACTTGATGTCATTTGGTATTCACCGTTTGTGGAAACGTTTTGCAATTAACATGTCTGGTGTTCGCCGTGGTCAACACGTGTTAGACATTGCGGGTGGTACAGGCGACTTAGCAAAAGTATTTAGCCGTGAAGTTGGTCCGCAAGGTCATGTTGTACTTTCAGACATTAACGAATCTATGCTCAATGTGGGTCGTGACCGTCTAATTGATGCAGGCTGTACCAATGTTGACTTCGTTCTTGCCAATGCAGAAACATTAGAACCTTTTGCAGACAACAGCTTTGACCTTGTAACAATCAGCTTTGGTTTACGTAACGTGACAGATAAAGACGCAGCACTTGCATCTATGTTCCGTGTGTTAAAACCAGGTGGCCGTTTACTGATTCTTGAATTTTCTAAACCTGTATTTGAGCCATTCTCAAAACTTTATGACCTCTATTCATTCACTGCTTTACCGATCATGGGTAAATTGGTTGCGAATGACTCAGAAAGTTATAAATATTTGGCTGAATCAATCCGTATGCACCCAGACCAACGTACTTTAAAAGGTATGATGGAAAATGCTGGCTTCCAGAACTGTGACTATCACAACCTTACTGCTGGTATCGTTGCCGTTCACCGTGGCTTCAAACTGTAAGGGATAACGATATGTGGTCGATTCTGGCACTCGGTGCAGTCGAACGTATCATTCATCATCTGATCGATCTGGATGCGGTTACTCGCATTCAGCTTAATCAGTTACAGGGCAAAATGTTGCGTGTTGTGATTGATAGCCCGCAACTTTCTGTCGATGTATTCTTTGACCAAGAAAAAGTACGTCTTGAACCTACCGTAACAGGTCATAGTGAAAAGCCTTCTATTTTTGAACAGCGTCCTTTTGATGCCCAATTCAAAATTTCTGAAGCAACTGCAACTTTGCATGTTAAAGATGTCATTGAACTGATTAAATTATTGATCAGCGATCCAGACCAGATTGGCAATATCCCATTGCAAGGTGATTACCACCTCCTACAAGATATTCAAAAGATTATGCAGCAAGCTGAACCAGATTTAGCTGCGCATTTATCAAGATGGGTGGGTCCTCAACTCGCTCATGAAATTGGCAAGATTCAACTTGCACCAAAACATTTAAAACGCTCCGTGCAAAGCCATCTGTTTTTTGCTGAAGACGCATTAAAAGAAGATAGCGGTCTATTTGCCCCTCGCTGGGAAATGGACGACTTAACTCAAGCAACGCGCAAGCTTAATCAAGACATTGACCGTCTAGAAGCAAGATTGCAGCAACTCAATGCACAACTACAACCCTCTCAAGACTAGGTAAGACTGTATATGATTCCGCATGTTTCACGTTTACTCGAACTTTGGCGTATTGCAGCGCACTATAGACTCGATACGTTGTTCCCTGCGGATGAATTACCAGTTAAAGCTCAACGTGCATTAAGTGTTATTAAAATGCACCCAGCTGCATGGTCAAGTCGCGAACGTAAAAATCCTTTAAAGCTCAAAGAAGCTTTAGAAGAGATGGGGCCGCTTGCAATCAAGCTTGGTCAATTACTGTCAACTCGACGTGATTTAATTCCACCAGAAATACTCGCTCAATTGGTTTTACTTCAAGATCAGGTAAAACCTTTTGATAGCAATGTTGCCAAACAACGTATTCAAGAATCGTTAAAAGCTGACGTAAATACCTTGTTTGCACGATTTGATGACCAGCCATTAGCTGCCGCATCAATTGCCCAAGTGCATACTGCTGCATTGCATGATGGTCGCGAAGTTGTGGTTAAAGTGACTCGCCCTGATATTCGCAATCAAATCTTACAAGATTTTGAAATTTTGGCATGGTTAGGCAATACGCTAGAAAGCCGCCTTGAAGCTGCTCGTGCGTTGCATCTCACTGAAATTATTCAAGACTACCGCCAGATCATTTTAAATGAACTGGACTTGAGTATTGAGGCAGATAACACCCGTCGTATGCGCCATTACTTTACTGGCTCAACCATGATGTATGTGCCAGAAGTGTACATGGACACCAAAGATGTCATGGTGGCTGAGCGCATTACTGGTGTGCCTATTTCAGATACAGCAACCTTTGACCGTTTAGGCATGGACCGCGCACAACTTGCAGAAAAGGGTTTAACCATTTTCTTTACGCAAGTCTTCCGCGATAACTTTTTCCATGCCGACATGCATCCCGGTAATGTCTTTGTAGAAACCATTAATCCAAGCAATCCACGCTTTATTGCACTGGACTGTGCGATTATGGGTGAGCTTTCTAAGCACGACCAGATGACAGTTGCCCGTATGTTGCTTGCTGTGATGAACAGCAACTTTATGCAGCTTATTCAAATTGTGCATCAAGCTGGCTGGATTCCACCGGGTACAGATCAAGACGCGTTAGCACGTGAAATGCGTCGCACTGTTGGGCCAATGGTGTCTAAACCAATGGATCAACTTGATTTTGCGGGTATCTTAATTCAAGTCATGGATATTGCTCGACGCTTCCATCTTGAGATACCACCACAGCTCATGCTGCTACTAAAAACTTTAGTGCATGTAGAAGGCTTAGGTACTGATCTTTATCCGCAGCTCGACATCTGGAAATTGGCAAAACCAATTTTGACAGAATGGGTCAAATCCAATATGAACCCAGTCAAAAATGTAAAAGAGCTCGGCCAGCAATTACCTGACCTGCTTTTAGGTGCTCAAGATTTCCCAAGTTTAATTATTGACAGCCTAAATGGTTTAAAAAATCAGTCTGCTTGGCAAGACCGTCAGTTACGTGAAATTCAGCAACTTCGTTTGCAAATGGAACACCAACAACGCCGTAGCTGGATATTCGGCAGTACTATGCTGATTTTACTAACTATTGCGATTATTAGTCCTTGGTTTGTCTCGATTATTCTGATTGTGCTGAGTAGTTTACTAGCGCTTTGGCGTATATTGAAATAAGTTCAAAATCCCTTGCCAGTGCAAGGGATTTTTTATGGAAAAACTTTAGTTTTAAAAAAATTTATAGCTCACCTATTCATTCATTGCTAAATTGAAGCTATAAATGCTTCAAAAGAACAAACAATGAAAACACCTCATTTTGCCATTATCGGTGCAGGTACAGCAGGTTTAGCCACAGCCATTTTGCTCGCCCGCCAAGGCAATAACATTACTATTTTTGAACAAGTTGATGAGTTATCCCCGGTAGGTGCTGGTTTATTACTCCAACCTGCGGGCTTAGCAGTATTTGAACACTTAGGTGTGCTCGATAAAGCGCTGCCATTAGGTGCAAAAGTCACAGGCTTAGAAGGCCAACTTCCAGACAAGCGTCTTTTAGTTAACAGTCACTATCATGAAGCATCAGCAAACCTCTATGGTCTGGGTATACACCGAGCCACTTTATGTCATGTACTCACTCAAAGGCTTAGCGAGTATTCAAACCAGATTACTTGGTGTATGAACCATTCTGTTGAAAGATTTGAAGAACATAACAATGAAGTTCAGCTATTCGGAAGTCATCAAAATCAAAAGTTTGATGCTCGCTTTGATGCCGTACTTATTGCCAATGGTGCTCGTAGCCAATTACGTCCCAAAGCATGGGTAAAGGTTGACCAAGCCTACCCTTGGGGTGCGGCGTGGAGTATCGTGCCTGAATGCCAAGTTCTCGATTCTGAAATTCTGCATCAATTTTATGATCGCTCGAAAATTATGATGGGAATTCTTCCTACAGGAGCCATTCCAACAGAACCTCAACAGCGCCTTTCAAGTGTATTTTGGAGCTTACCTAAGCCAAAATTACAAAGCTTTTTACAAGATGAGCAGGCTAAACAAGCTTGGATAAAGCAAGTCTCAGAACGTTGGCCCAAAGTTGCAGAATGGCTGAAAGAAATTTTGTATAACAGTCAAACTCAGCCCAAATGGTTATCTGCAAACTACCGTGATGTCGTTATGACTCAATTTGGTCAAGGTCGAATTGGGGTAATTGGCGATGCAGCTCATGCAATGAGTCCACAGTTAGGTCAAGGTGCAAATATGGCATTATTGGATGCTTGGGCTTTCTCTCAATCATTGCAACATGCTCAAAAAAACCAGAATATTGATTGGTCCCTGCTCTGGCAGCACTACCACCAGCTTCGCCGTTCATCCACCCAGTTTTATCAATTTCTTAGTCGCTTATTAACACCACTTTATCAGTCTGATCATTGGTGGGCTGGAGGTTTAAGAGATTTAGTTTTTCCGTGGATGTATCAAATCCCTTATTTTCGAAAAGAAATGGCAATTACAATTTCAGGCTTAAAAACAGGACCATTCAAGCAACTTGATTATGATCAGGTAGCTCAATTTCCTAAAGAAAACAGTGCATTTCATTTAGAAAGCCAATCTTTGTCTGACTATTAACCCCACCAAATAATAGTGATTAACACATGAAAATCAGCCATCTTGATCATCTTGTTTTAACTGTCTCAAATATTGAAACTACCTGTCATTTCTATCAAACCGTATTGGGGTTTGAAGTCATCACGTTTAAAGGTAATAGAAAGGCTCTAAAGTTTGGAAATCAAAAAATAAATTTACACCAGCAAGGCAACGAGTTTGAACCGAAGGCATTACAGCCGACTCCCGGATCTGCCGACTTGTGTTTTATTTCAGACACTCCCATTTCAGAAGTGGTTGCGCATCTTAATCAGTTAAATATTCAAATTGAAGAAGGTCCGATTGAGCGTACTGGTGCAATGCATCCTATTCTTTCAGTTTATATACGCGATCCAGATCAAAATTTGATTGAGATTTCAAATATCCTCACGCCTTAGTCATTCGAATAATATACAGATTGGTAAGTGTTACAAGCTATTCATTACGCTGACAAAGACAAAAAGGACAAAGAATTTTTCCGCAAAGCGACGTTGATGCCGTACACTATACAAGCTATTTTTTAGCATCAGATTGAAATCAATTTATAGTTCATATTTCTTTGGTGATTCCTCATGAATAACACGCAATGGCTCGATGAAGTAAAATTTAACGAACAAGGTCTTATCCCTGCCATTGCTCAACATCATCAAACCGGACGTATTTTGATGGTGGCGTGGATGAACCGTGAATCACTTGCACTTACAGCAGAAAAAAATCAGGCGGTGTATTTCTCTCGCTCTCGCCAAAAACTTTGGCACAAGGGTGAAGAATCAGGTCATTTCCAAACAGTTTATGAAATTCGTTTAGACTGCGACGGCGATGTAATCATATTACAAGTTGAGCAACACGGCGGTATTGCATGCCATACAGGTCGTGAGTCTTGTTTCTACCGTAAACTTACCCCACAGGGCTGGGAAATTGTCGATGCACAATTAAAAGACCCTACTGCAATTTATGGCGATAAAGCCAAAACTGAAAGCCACGATCATGCTCACACGAAAGAACAAGTGGATGTACTTGCTCACTTAGGGCAATTAATGCAAGAGCGTAAACAAGCAGAAGCGGATACGTCATATGTTGCAAGCCTCTACAAAAAGGGCATCAATAAAATCTTGGAAAAAGTCGGTGAAGAAAGCGTAGAAACTATTATTGCTGCGAAAGACTACGCTGCTCAAAATACAGAAAGTAATTTAAATGACTTGATTTATGAAACTGCCGATTTGTGGTTCCATAGCATTGTCATGTTGGGTTATTTCGATCTTAATCCACAACTTATTATTGACGAATTAGCTCGTCGTCAGGGTTTATCTGGTTTAGTTGAAAAAGCTAACCGCAACAAGGTTTAAAATCACTCAGTGTCGAATATCGAAAAACCTAAAGCCACCTATGAGCAAGCAATTGCCATAGATAACGCACGTCTTGGGCAATCATTTAAAGTGATTGCCTATGCGGGTACAGGTAAAACTACTACCTTACAAATGATTAGTGATGCCATGCCTGAACGGCGCGGTATGTATCTAGCATTTAACAAGGCAATTGCAGGCGAAGCACAAAACAAATTTCATCGTAATGTAGATTGTCGTACTTTTCACTCCCTCGCTTTTCGCAGTGTGCCACGAGGTGTGACTGATAAATTACGCTTACCTCGCTTAAGCCCAAGTTTTATTGCAAAAGAATATCGACTACAACCTATAACTTTGCGACGCATGATGGGTGGACGTTATGAAAAATACGTCTTAATGCCAAGTCGCCTCGCAAGTCTTGTCGCCAATGCTGTCAGCTATTTTTGCTCGACCAGCTCGCAATACCCTGCTCCTCGACATATTCAGGCACCCAACTGGTTACATCCAGACGATATTACTGCACTACAAACTCATCTTTACTCTGCTGTTGAACGCCGCTGGTTAGAGTCGATCGACCCAAATCATCAAGCAGGAATTGGTCACGATATTTACCTCAAACTTTGGGCATTGTCTGAACCGAACATTCCAGCCGATTATGTACTATTTGATGAAGCACAAGATGCCGATCCTTTAATGTTGGGCATTTTGCTTCGTCAAAAAAATACTCAGGTTATCTATGTTGGCGATGCACATCAGCAAATCTACGCGTGGCGTGGTGCAATTAATGCCATGCAGCAATTACCATTGCCAGAGTCTCGCCTCACCACTTCTTTTCGTTTTGGTGAAACGATTGCCGATGTTGCCAATGCATTGTTGGGCGGCTTAAATGAAACTGTTCCTCTGCTTGGTAATCCAAACCAGAAATCAAGTGTTGTAAATAAACCGCATACCAAAATGCGTGATGCGATTTTATGCCGTACCAATGCTCGGGCCATGGAACTTTTATTAGCTGGTTTAGTTCACGGCGATAAAGTGAGTTTGCAAGCTGACCATCAAAAACTAAACCGTTTTGTAGATGCTGCAAGTCTCTTAAAACAAGGAAAACGGGTTACTGATGTGCCTGAATTAGCATGGTTTAATTCATGGCATGATGTCCATGAATACTGTGAAACTAATGAAGGTAGTGATATTAAGCCATTAGTAAAACTGGTCGATGATCACGGCACAGACCCACTAAAAAAAGCACTTGCAAAGATTACACCACTTGAGCAAGCTGACTATGTCATCTCTACAGCCCATAAAGCGAAAGGGCTAGAATGGAACCGCGTTCATATTGAGGATGACTATCAATTTAAAATTAATGGGTTAGAACACAAGATTACCGATGAAGAATTAAGACTACTGTACGTTGCCTGTACTCGTGCTAAAGTAAGTCTAAATATCCATCATCTTTATGATCTGATACAACAATTAAAAGTAAGGGCGCCTTTAAGTCTTCGTCAGTCGGTTGGTTGAAGCGCTCATATTTAGGTGAGCCTATGAAACTTGAATCTGTCCAATTTAAACATATTGCTCTGTTTCACGACCTTAAAATACACTTTCACTATGAAAAACAGCCAATCACCTTAATTTTAGGTGAACAGGCAACTGGTAAAAGTATGTTACTCAAACATACTTATCATGCTTTAACTTGGCTCCCTGCTCGCCTTAAAGATTTGCGTAGTCCCGGTATTGTCATGCCTGATCAAGACATTACTCAGTCGCGTCTACAATCAAAAATTGAAGTGACTATTCAAATTCCTTCAGAAATTGGTCACCTGCCAGAAAGTACCTCTGCTCAGCAGCTAGACTCTTCACTATGTAGCTGGAAACTTTTTAAAACCTTAAATGCAAGTGGGATTGGAGTGAGCCAAGTTGAAACTCAGCAACTTGACCAAACCATGGCTCTTTATCAACAAGTCATAAAAAAAGATCCATTACAGGGGCTTCCCTTAATCGCTTACTACCCAGCCGAGCGATTTGTGAATGATATTAATCTTTTGAATAAAAATTTACCCGGCATTACTCAAGCCATTTCAGCCTATGACATTAGCCCACTACCGTTTACAACTTTTACACGCTTTTTTGAATGGCTACGAGAAATTAGTGATATCGAAAATGCGCAAGCCGCTCACCTCGTACAACGGATTAGGTCGAAACAATCAGATCAACAAGATCAAACAGAATTATTAAATGAGCTTCAAAAAGAATTATCAGGGCAACCTAAACAGCTCACTTCACCCAATCTCTATGCCCTCAAGAATGCATTGAATATCGTTCTGCCTGAGCTTAAAGACCTCTATTTACAATATCAGCCTCGACTGCAACTTATGGTCGACTATGAAGATCAAACCTTACCTTTTCAGCAGCTTTCAAATACAACAAAAACCTGGATTGCTTTAGTAGGCGATATAGCCCGCCGACTCTGTTTACTCAATCCTTTGAGCTTAAACCCTTGTCTTGAGGGAGATGGTGTTTTACTCATTGACCAGATTGATGCACAGCTGGACTCAACACATTGCTCCGAAATCTTAAATCGGCTTCATCAAGCATTCCCACACCTACAAATTATTGCAACAGGAAGTCGTGAAGAGCTACTTGAACATGCCTCGACCTATCAATGTCTAAAATTAGAGTCTGGTAAAATTAGCCATCTTGACCTAAATACGACCAAGCAACAGCTTGAACATATCTATACCTTACTTCAAAGAAGCGAACCTTTAACACCATCTATAGAAGCACAGCCTTTGAGTTTAATAGACCCAACACCAGCACCGATTGAAGTTTTATTTCAGCAGATTCAGGGTTTAAATGAACAACAAAAAAATGAATTATTAAGGATGATTCATGCGGGAGACGCACCGGAAGAAAGCCCTTCGGTTTGAGTTTTATAATCAAAAAAAACACACTCACAAAATATATGGTGGAGTAAGGTTTTTTAAACACAAAAATAACTAGATGTTGTTACTACATGTAATAACATCAGATTTTCAATGCTTTTTTAGTGTACAATAAATTTCATTTTGCGTTTTTATTCTTCAAGTTGCGCAATACAACTTGTTTCTCGCTTTATTTTCTAATTTGGTTGGGTTTTCGGAATAATAAGCTTTGGAACTCTCTTTGAATTCCTATCTATTCTGAAATTAAAATTTCACCTTTAGGTTTCGGCCTAAATCACATATGGATACGAGTGTGCTACCGATAATTATCTTATTACCGTTAATATTAGGCACCACCCTTGTTTCATTGCTTCAACGGTTCTCGCGTGGAGTAACGGCTTTAGGGGCAATTGGGGTCAGTTTAACCAGTTTTGGTTTATTACTGACTCAAGCTAAAACTGTGCTTGGTGGTGCAAGCATTCAACAAAGCTGGGATTGGCTACCTCAATTAGGGATCAATCTGAGCTTCAGGCTCGATGCTCTTGGTTTATTATTCTCTTTACTTATTACCGGTATCGGTACACTCATTTATATATACGCCTATTATTATTTAGGCCCTAAAAATTCATTAAGTAAACTCTATACGTTACTCATGCTGTTTATGGCAGCAATGCTGGGTATTTCGCTCTCTAATAATCTTATTATTTTATTAGTCTTTTGGGAGCTCACCAGTATTTCATCTTTCTTGTTAGTGGGTTATTGGAGTCATTATGAAGCTGCTCAACGTGGCTCTCGGATGGCACTCACCATTACAGGAATGGGTGGTTTAGCAATGCTAGGTGGATTTGTTCTCTTAGGACAAATCACTGGGACCTATGAAATTAGCGAAATCATGGGCATGAAAGATGCGATCCAAGCCCACGCTCTTTTTATTCCAATGTTATTGCTTATTTTGCTTGGCGCATTTACGAAGAGTGCTCAGTTTCCATTTCATTTTTGGTTACCTAACGCAATGGCGGCACCCACACCGGTGTCTGCTTACCTACACTCTGCGACCATGGTAAAAGCCGGGATTTTTCTACTTGCCCGCTTACTTCCAATTTTTATAGGCGCTGCGATTTATCATAATATCGTTACGTTTGTCGGCCTATTTACACTCTGTATGGCAGCATGTTTTGCCATTTTCAAAGAAGATTTAAAAGGACTGTTAGCCTATTCAACCATTAGTCATTTAGGGCTTATTGTTTGTTTACTCGGGATCGGTTCTCCTTTAGCGGTTGCCGCTGCTATTTTCCATATTATTAACCATGCAACATTTAAAGCAGCGCTGTTTATGCTTGCAGGGATTATTGATCATGAAACTGGCACACGTGATCTTCGAAAACTTAGTGGTATTTGGCAATTACTTCCTTTCACTGCCACACTCACCATGATTACCGCTGCCTCTATGGCAGGTGTACCACTTACCAACGGCTTTATTTCAAAAGAGATGTTCTTTACCGAGCTATTGGCGAATCTTTCAGGCTCAACAGTTATCTTTGCCAGCATCATTGCAACTCTGGCTGGTATCTTCGCAGTAAGTTATTCAATTCGCTTAGTACATGGTGTCTTCTTTGACGGCCCAATTGGCAAACAAGTGCCAAATAAAGACGCACATGAACCACCAATCGGGATGCGTGCTCCAGCCATTCTTCTTGCTGTGCTTTGTATCTTGGTCGGCATTCTGCCTTCGTTATTGGTAGAACCACTGGTCAATAGCGTAACTAGAGCAAGCTTGATGCAGCCAGAATTTGCAGGTACACACCTTGCAATTTGGCATGGATTCAACGCTCCTCTTGTGATGAGTATTATTGCTTTGGTTGGCGGTACGCTATTCTACTTTGCTTTAGCAAAAGACGGCATGATTCGTAAAATTGACCTTGACCCACGTCTAGGCAGATTACAAGGCCGCATCTTATTTGATTTATTTTTAAAACATCTGCTGCTTACAAGCCGAAAAATCAAACAAAAAACTGAAAATGGTTCATTGCAAAGTTATTTGTTCTGGATCATTGCTTTTAGCATCATCATGGTCACTCTGCCTTTACTCAATCAAGGGCTGAGCACAGGTACACGTGAACTCACCCATGCTCCATGGATTGCTGTAGTTCTTTGGCTGACGTTGTTCTCAGGCTGTTGGATGATGCTCTGGTTCCACCATGAGCGTATTAAAGCAGTACTTATTAGTGGTGCAATTGGTCTAGTAGTAACGATGGTCTTCGTCACCATGTCAGCACCAGATTTAGCGCTGACTCAAATTACAGTAGACGTTGTAACGACTGTTCTTTTATTAATGAGCTTATCTTTACTTCCACAGCTCACGCCGTATGAATCTCGTCGTTCTAGACGTTTGAGAGATGCTGCCTTAGCAATTATTGGAGGTTTAGGAATTGGCTGGATTACGTGGCTCATTTTAACCCGTGATCATAATTCAATTTCTTGGTTCTTTGCCCAACAGTCTTTACCACTTGGTGGTGGCTCAAATATTGTAAATGTCATTTTAGTTGACTTCCGTGGCTTCGATACCTTCGGTGAAATTACGGTATTAGGAATCGCTGCGATTGGTGCACTATGTTTAATGGATGGTATGCGTGTACACGGCACCACCATGACGCAAGGTCTCACCTATCGTTTCAATCCATCTCCGCTTATGTTCCGTATTACGGCCTCTTGGGTACTACCTCTAGCGCTTGTCGTCAGTGTTTATATCTTTTTGCGAGGACATAACTATCCAGGCGGTGGCTTCATTGCAGGTCTAATCACCTCAATGGCGCTAATCATTCAATATATTGCACTAGGTCAAGATCAAGCAGAACAGCTGTTAAAAGCGAAGTCTGGCCGCCTTTACGAAGTCTGGATTGGCACAGGATTAACGATTGCAGGTCTGACTGGTATAGCAGCATGGTTCTGGTTACGTCCGTTCCTCACGAGTGCTCATGTCTATGTTGAATTACCAATTCTAGGAAAACTACATCTAGCTTCAGCTGCAAGTTTTGACTTGGGTGTTTATATCACCGTTGTAGGCGCGACAATGTTGCTCATCTCTGTATTAGGCGACTCTCGTCATTCGAGTATGTCCGGTCCTGTACCACATCGGGAGGAATCATCATGATCAGTTTAGAATTCTTACTGGCTTCTGCTATTGGTTTACTTGTTGCCACAGGTATTTATCTGATTTTACGTGCTCGTACTTTCCCTGTTGTGCTCGGATTGGCTGTAATCGGTTATGCAGTAAACTTATTTTTATTTGCTATGGGTCGATTACAAATCAGCTCACCAGCAATTTTAACTGAAACCACAAAAATAACCGATCCACTTCCTCAAGCATTGGTGTTAACCGCCATCGTGATCGGTTTTGCAACTACAGCGTTTATTGTACAACTTGCGCTACGTAGCCGTTATGAATCAGGTAGTGATCATGTTGATGCTAAAGAAGATGCTTCCCCAACATACGACCCACGTGAGGATGAGCCGTGATGTTTGATTTTTTATCTTTTTGGCAACAACACACGCCTATTTTTAGCATTCTCATCCCAGCATTTACTGCTTTTATTTTATTACTGTTAGGCAACCCCGGGGCAGGTGCTTTAAAAGATGACTGGCGCCAACCTTGGCGTCGTGGCATTAGCCTTATCTCAGCAATTGCCGGATTAATTACCGCTATTGTTTATCTTAGTTACGCCAGTACGGGTCAAATTACTGTTTACCAATTAAGTGAATGGTCCGCGCCATTTGGTATTGTGCTTGTACTCGATCGTCTTTCAGCCTTTATGCTGGCACTGACTTACGCATTAGCAGTACCAGTTTTATGGTATGCAAGTGATAACTGGGATACGCGTGGTCGCTATTTCCATGCCATGGTACATTTTCTATTAATGGGGATTTGTGGAGCATTTCTAACAGGCGACTTATTTAACCTTTTCGTCTTTTTTGAAATCCTATTGATGGCTTCGTATGTATTGCTCTTACATGGACAAGGCAAACCTCGTTTTCAGCTTGGCGTTCACTATGTCATTATCAATCTTTTAGCCTCTGCCCTCTTCTTAATTGGGCTTGGTATGATTTATGGCAGTGTGGGTAGCCTCAACATGGCGGATGTCTCACGTCTTATACCGACTCTTGAAGCAGATCAACATAAATTAGCAGTCGCTGGTTCCTTACTTCTCTTTGTTGTTTTCGGTATTAAAGCAGCAATGCTTCCTGTTGGTTTTTGGCTGCCAAAAACCTATGCTGTTGCAAGTACGCCTGTAGCTGCAATTTTCACTATCATGACTAAAGTCGGGATCTATTCTATTCTACGTGTAAATGGAACAGTATTTGACGATGCGCTTAGTCAAGAAATCTTAAAAAGCTGGTTATTGCCTATTGGCTTAATTACTTCTCTTTATGGGGTGATTGCAGCAATTGGAGCAGATCGTTTACGTCGATTTGTTGGCTTTATGGTCCTTTCTTCAATTGGTACCTTGCTTACAGCAATTGCCATGTCTAATACGCAGGCATGGTCTGGTGCTTTATATTACTTAGTGCACAGTACATTGATCGGCGCAGCTTTTTATCTATTTTGTGGATGGATCACTTCACAACGTGGAGATTTTAAAGATCATTTAAAAGTTGCCCCAATAATCAAACAAGAAAAAGCAGCTATGCTGACTTATTTCTTGATTGCGATGATGATGGCTGGATTACCACCTTTTAGTGGTTTTCTTGGAAAAGTCTTCATTTTACAAGCGACAGTTGAAGCTAGCTATCAAGGCTGGATTATTGGTGTTGTGCTTGTTGTGAGCCTATTAAGTATTATTGCACTCACACGTGTTGGTTTTATCTTATTTTGGCGCGCATCTGCTCCAGAAGAAGATCCAATCCATCCAGCTTATATTCTTTATCGTGCTTTGCCAGAACGTGCACCACCACGTAACGATCAAGTCATTTATCTATTATTGGCTGGTTTAATTGCTTATGTTGTCTTTGCTTCACCAATTCAGCATTACACCTTAAGCACCGCACAACAGATCCAAGACCATGCGCTTTACCAACACTCTATTCTTAAAGTAGATCAAAACGGTGAAGTCATCAGTGTGCAACCATATGACCCAGCTTACTTACCAGAAACCAAGTACGGCGGTGAGGTTGAAGATCATAATGCTTATCTTGTTCCAGATATTATTTCGAAAGATACGTTCAATGGCGAACATATTTCTGAATATAAACAACGACAAATTCAGCAACAGGACAAACTCCAAACGCCTACCATTGTTGATGAAAGTCAATTGAAACCTATGGAGCCATAACAATGCAGTTAACTCATTTGCTTGAACGCTGGTTTCCACATCCATTTGTTTCGGTTCTCATCGTTTTATTTTGGTTGATGCTGGCGCATAGTCTTGATGCGAGTGATCTTTTGACTGCGATGCTTTTGGGCTTAATCATCCCTCGTTTAGTCAAACCGTTTATTACCCGTACACCGCATATTCACTGGAAACCTGCGGTTAAACTATGTTTTGTGGTTCTTTGGGATATTATTATTTCTAACTTTAAGGTCGCAAAACTTGTTTTGGGACCTACTAAAAAATTACATCCTAAATGGTATCGTGTACCTTTAGAGACAGAACATGAGCAGGTCAACACCTTACTGGCAATGATCATTACCACAACACCAGGTACGGTTTCTGCGGGTATTGATCAGGAACGCGGGGATATTCTGGTTCACGCTTTAAGCACAGATAATACCGAATCTGATATTCAAGACATCAAAGAACGTTATGAAATTCCTCTTATGGAAATTTTTGATGTGAAAAGTAAAACGGAGGCAAGTGCATGACAATCCTACCCTATGCTCTAGGTATTAGCTTGATTGCCGTTACAATCTCGATGCTACTTTGCCTTTTCAGACTAGTTATGGGCCCATCAATTGTAGACCGCCTTTTAGCGCTCGATACACTTTTCCTCAATGCAACTTGCCTCATTGTTGTGTTAGGCATTTATTGGATGACGACTTCTCTATTTGAAGGAGCACTATTGGTTGCGATGTTAGGTTTCGTATCTACAGCCGCCTTAGCACGTTACTTCACAACCGGTCATGTTATCGATTAAGGAGAGGTCAAATGCAATTTACAATGGAAATTATTGTTTCGGTCTTTCTGGTTTTTGGCGCCTTCTTCATGTTAGTTGGTTCAATCGGTATGGTCCGTTTACCCGACTTATTCATGCGCTTACATGCGCCAACTAAATCGAGTACGCTCGGCTTAGGAAGCTTTCTGATCGCTTCAATGATCTTTTTTGCTTTCCAAGGGCGGTTCGGTTTTGCTGAGCTACTCATTACCCTTTTAGCTTTCATTACCGCGCCTGTTTCGGCTAATTTGATTGCTCAAGCTGCGCTACATTTACGTTTACGCTCATTGAGTGGTGAAGTACCTGAAGCCATTGAACGCCCTCTACCTTGGGACCGTTACAAAATTGGTCAACGCTTTTCACAAAACAAACCGCCAATGGAACCTCCTAAAGAATAAAAAATTGAATCAATAAAAAAGCCACCCGAAGGTGGCTTTTTTATTTTGAGTTTTCATTACTCTTGGTCATCTGACTTACGTTCTGGTAAATCTTGTACCGCTTTTTCGATTAGACCAAACATATAGTTACCATATGCATTTGTCTTATCGTAATGGAAACGTAAGCGAGGCGTAATACGAGTCTTAATGCGACGGCTCAATTCATGACGCAAGAAACCAGAAGCTTTATTTAATACATCTAAAGTTTCTTTATTTGCTGCTTCACTTTGCTCATCGCCGAGTTCACGTCCCATAACGGTGACATAAACTTCAGCATAACCCATATCCGCACTGACTTTCACCGCAGAGATGGTCACTAGACCACCTAAGCGAGGATCTTTAAGCTCTTGACGGATCAGCTCAGACAACTCACGTTGTACTGAATCCGCCATGCGCTTTAAGCGTTGGCTACCCGCCATTAAAGACTCCGTTTAATCAATTGAACATCATACACTTCGATCTTATCTTGTGGCTTGATGTCTTTATAACCTTTCACCGCAAGGCCACATTCCATACCAGCACGAACTTCATCAACAACATCTTTATAACGACGAAGAGATTCAAGCTCACCTTGGAAAATTACAACATCATCACGTAATACGCGAATCGGTTTATTACGATGTAATGTGCCTTCAAGTACCATACAGCCTGCTGCTGCACCAAACTTACTTGAGTGGAATACTTCACGTACTTCCGCAACACCCAAGATTGTTTCACGATGTTCAGGAGCAAGTTTACCGCTCATGGCATCTTTCACATCATCAATTAATTCATAGATGATGCTGTAGTAACGAATATCAATACCATCTTGGTCACTTCGTTGACGAGCAGTCGTATCGGCACGAACGTTAAAGCCTAACAATACAGCTTCTGAAGATTCAGCAAGGATTACATCAGACTCAGTAATCGCACCAACACCTGAGCTAATTACACGAACTTTTACTTCGTCAGTAGATAATTCATGTAGAGCAGCATTCAGTGCTTCTAAAGTACCACGTACGTCTGTTTTCAAAACAACGTTCACTGTAGGAACATCTTTTTTGCCCATTGACGACATGATATTTTCAAGGCGCATAGCACTTTGACGATCAATACGTTTTTGACGCTCACGGTCAGCACGAGCATCGGCAACTTCACGCGCTTTCTTCTCGTCATTTACAACAAGAACTTCATCACCCGCCATTGGAGCATCTGGAAGACCCAGAATTTCTACTGGAATAGATGGTCCTGCTGATTTAATTGGCTTACCATTTTCATCAGACATTGCACGGACACGACCATAAGACGAACCTGCAAGAACAAGGTCACCAATGTTTAATGTACCGTTTTGAACAAGAATCGAAGTTACTGCACCACGGCCTTTATCTACACGTGCTTCAATAACAACACCTTGCGCAGCACCTTCAGCAGATGCTTTTAATTCCATCAATTCTGATTGAATAAGAATTAAATCAAGGAGTTCATCAATACCTTGTCCGCTGTGTGCAGAAACTTTAGCAATCGGAACATCACCACCCCATTCTTCTGGAACGATTTGTTTCGTTGTTAATTCATTTAACACACGGTCTGGATCAGCAGATTCTTTATCCATTTTGTTGATCGCAACAATAATTGGAGTACCTGCTGCACGAGCATGGTCAATTGCTTCTGCAGTTTGTGGCATTACACCATCATCTGCAGCAACAACTAATACAACGATATCTGTTGCTTTAGCACCACGTGCACGCATTGAAGTAAATGCCGCATGTCCTGGTGTATCAAGGAATGTAATAATTCCTTTGTCTGTTTCAACGTGATATGCACCAATATGCTGGGTAATACCACCTGCTTCTCCAGCCGCCACTTTCGAACGACGGATACGGTCAAGCAATGATGTTTTACCATGGTCAACGTGACCCATAATGGTAACAACTGGCGGACGAGTTGTTTGCTCACCACGAGCTTCTTCAGCTGCTTCAAGCAAGTTATCTTCCGCTTGTGTATCAGAAACTAAAACAGGGTTGTGGCCCATTTCTTCTACAACAAGTGCCGCTGTGTCTTGATCAATAGCTTGATCTTGATTAACCAATTCACCCATTTTCATAAGTGTTTTGATAACTTCACGTACTTTAATCGCCATTTTTTGAGCAAGATCGGCAACAACAATGCTTGAACCGATTTCTACATCATAAACTTGCTTTTTAACTGGCTTTTCAAATCCATGCTTATTCGCTTGGCTTGATTTTAAACCACGTTTGTTATGGTTAACAAAGCTTTGCTCTTCTTGACCACGACGACCACCTTTCTTCCCAGCACGTGGGTTAGTGGTTGCGCCACCGCGTTTAATTTCACGGTCTTCTTGCTTAAATGAATCTTCATAAGCTTGGCCAACTAGACCAGAAGCAAGTGGAGAATCATCAATAACACGAATTGTCGTAGTAGCATCGTCATTTGAATACTTAGACGCCATTTTGCGCATTTGTTCAAGTGTACGTTGCTGAGCTTCTTCAGCTGCTTTACGACGTGCAGCTTCTTCAGTTGCTTTTAACTGAGCTGACTGCTCTTCACGAGCTCGTTTCTGTTCTGGAGTTTCCGCTGGTTTTGGTGCAGGTTTTACTGTACCACCACCACGCTTTTTCACTACAACAGCAGCTTTGGGAGCTGTCTGTGCAGCACTATCTTGTTGATGAGCAGCACGCATCGCATCTAAAGTTGCTTTAGCTTTTTGCTCTGTTTGAAGACGCGATTTTTGCTCGGCAGTTTCACGCGTTTGCTGTTCTACACGTGCTTTTGCTTCAGCTTCTGCACGTGCTTTAGCTTCAGCTGCAATTTGTTCAGGGTTTGGTTTAGCAAAAACCTGTTTTTTACGTACTTCTACGTTAATTGTTTTTGCTTTACCCGAAGTACTTGCAACTTTAGCGGTACTGGTTGTTTTACGTTTCAACGCAATTTTTCCTGTGTTACCACTTTCTTGACCATGAACTTTTTTCAAATGATTGACCAAAGTATCCTGTTGTTCAGTGGTAATAATGTCGTCTGCTGTACGTTGAGGCAAACCTGCTTCACGAGCCTGTTCTAGGAGCTTCTCAACAGGACGTCCTACACTGAGAGCTAACTCTTTAATCGACTTGTCCGTCATATTTCATCTCCTAGTTAAACCATGATTCGCGAGCTTTCATGATCAATTGACCTGCTTTTTCATGACCAAGTCCTTCAATATCAGAGATATCGTCAGTAGCCTGATCTGCCAAATCGTCGACAGTAATAATACCGCGAGCGGCAAGCGAGTAAGCGATCTCAGAAGTCATGCCTTCCATAGTGAGAAGGTCTGCGCTCGGTTCTTGAATATTTTCTTGCTGTTTCAAAGCATCAGTAAGGGCTGCTTCTTTTGCACGACTTTGCAATAACTCAACCAATTCAGCATCAAGCTCAATTTCGTCAAAAGTTTCAGCAGGAACATAAGCAATCTCTTCTAAAGAAGTGAAGCCCATTTCCACCAATGCCATTGCTAAATCTTCTTCAATATCGAGACGTGATACAAACATATCAAGATATTGCTGAGCTTCATTTTGCTGACGAGCACGATACTCTTCTTCAAGCATCATGTCGAGTTTGTAGCCAGTTAAATCAGAAGCTAAACGAACGTTTTGACCTTGAGAGCCAATCGCACGAGCTAATTGATCGCTGGTTGCAAAAATAATGTCGGCACTTCTTGCATCTTCATCAAGCACGATGCCTGAAACATCAGCTGGTTCTAATGCACTAGCAATGTATTGAGCCGGATCATCAGACCAGACTACTACATCAATACGTTCACCATTTAACTCTTGCTGTACAGCTTGAATACGCGTACCACGCATACCAATACATGCACCTACAGGGTCAATACGATGATCATTTGTTTTCACTGCAATTTTAGCACGAACACCCGGTTGACGTGCCGCTGCTTTAATTTCAATAATTTCTTCAGAAATTTCTGGAATTTCTTTTTTCATTAAAGCAATTAACATTTCAGGCTTAGCGCGTGATAACAATAACTGAGCGCCACGACCTTCACGGTTAACATTATATAAAATAGCGTTTACACGTTGTTTTGGACGAAGAATTTCTTTTGGAATCATCTCTTCGCGTGCAAGATAAGCTTCTGCATTGTCGCCTAAGTCGATAATGAAGCCATCTTTGGTTTGTTTTTTCACTTCACCGTAAATTAACTCACCAACTTTAGACTCGTATGCATCAGCAACTAAAGCACGCTCAGCTTCACGAATTTTTTGTACGATAACTTGTTTTGCAATTTGTGCAGCAATACGACCAAACTCAATAGATTCTACTTCGAGTTCACGCACGTCACCAATTGACCATTTAGCTGGATCAACGTCAGAAATTGCATCTTGGCAAGCTGGCATTTCGTGATCTTCATCTGCCACAACAGTCCATTGACGGAACGTACGGTAATCACCAGTTTTACGATCAATTTCTACACGAAGCTGAGCTTCTTCAGCATGCGTACCTTCGTAAAATCTTTTCTTCGTTGCAGCAACTAGAGCTTGTTCTAAAGCTTCGAAGATCGCTTCACGACTAACACCTTTTTCATTACTAACCGTTTCAACAACGGTAAGAATTTCGCGGCCCATAAGTCACCTACCGATTTCTTATAAAATTTAAATAAATTTAATCTTGATAGATCAAGTTTGCTTTATCGATATTGTTGCTGTCGATCACAAGCACATGCTTCCCATCAACTTCAACCTGAATTTCTTCATTTTCAAGGTCTACTGCGATAAGTTTTGCTTGAAATTTACGACGGTTTTCTACTGCTGCAATTAAACGCAAAGCAATTTGTTGTCCGATGTAGCCTTGTAACTGTTCTAGTTGAAAAAATGGACGATCCCAACCCGGTGAAGAAACTTCTAATGAATACTCACCTGAGATTGGATCATGAACATCCAACATTGCGCCAACTTGTTGTGTTACACGCACACAATCTTGTACACCAATACCACGGCCTAGTTCTACTTCACCATCTTCATTAATTACTGGCTCAGCATCTTCACTTACCGCTTTATCGATATAAATACGCAATAATGAACGTTTACCTTGTGGGAGAAACTCGATTCCCCAAAGGTCGACACCACATGCTTCCACTGCCGGAACAATTAAGTCATGCAATGCTTGGGATTTATTTGATAATTTCATTTACTCTCGTCATTCTCGTGCGATTCAATCGGTTGTTTTAACCGACACAGACCTACTATAGTGAAGCATGACTATTTGACCAATTGATGTCGACACTACACGATAGCGATACGATAACCAATAAAAAAGGGCGTTAATCGCCCCTATTTAGCACAGAAAACAATAGTCCACTGTGCAGAAAGGCCCACCTGTCTGTGAGCCTCTTTTAAGAAACTTGGTAGCGGGAGCTGGATTTGAACCAACGACCTTCGGGTTATGAGCCCGACGAGCTACCAGACTGCTCCATCCCGCATCAACGTGCAAAAATTATATACAAATATCGAAAAAAGTCAATGTAAACTTATCTAATATTCGCTTGATTAAGTTGCACCTCAATCAAATTGGTAGCGGGAGCTGGATTTGAACCAACGACCTTCGGGTTATGAGCCCGACGAGCTACCAGACTGCTCCATCCCGCATCAAAAAACTGCTTGCACTCAACTTTCTGGTTCAAAGTTGGTGCGGAAGGGGGGACTTGAACCCCCACGCCCGAAGGCACTACCACCTCAAGGTAGCGTGTCTACCAATTCCACCACCACCGCAGCTTGTGGGACGCATTCTAGTCCTTCCCACTACAAAAGGAAAGCCCTATTTCGAATTATTGACTCGTTTTTGGTGCATTTGGTGAAGTTTCAGGCGATGTCGTTTGAACTGGCGCTGTAGTTTGTACAGTTTTCAAACTATATGCATCAGTAGTCTGTTTTTTCGCAAAAACAGCTAGAGTTAAACTCGTCACAAAAAACAACGCTGTTAAGATAGCAGTAAGTCGAGTAAGGAAGTTACCTGAACCTGATGCACCAAATACAGTTGCTGCTCCGCCACCGCCGAAAGAAGCACCGGCATCAGCACCTTTACCGTGTTGCACTAGAATTAAGGCAATCATCAGTACCGCTAAAATAATATGTACGATCAGTACAAAAGAGTGCATACCCTATCCTCGTTATTTACTTTGTGCAAAGGCTTGTACGATTTGATAAAAAGATGCTGCATTTAATGAAGCACCGCCTACCAACGCACCATTAATATCTGGACATGCCGCCAATTCGACCGCATTTTCAGCTTTTACACTACCGCCATATAAAATCGCAATGTCTGAACCCGCTGGGGTAATCTGACTTAAACCTTCACGAATCTTAGCATGCATTGCCTGTGCATCTTGTGGAGAAGCAGTTTTACCTGTCCCAATTGCCCAGATTGGCTCATAGGCAACTACAATTTGCTTTTGCCATTGCTCAGCAGTCACTACAGGAGCAATATCACAAATTTGTTGCAATACAACTTGCTCTGCCAAACCTTGTTCACGTTGTTCGAGGCTTTCACCAACACAATAAATGACAGTCAAGCCCGCATTTAATGCATTTTGGAGTTTAGCTTTCAAAATTTCAACGTTATCGCCAAAAATATCACGGCGCTCAGAATGCCCAACCAGTACAAAATTAATTTGGCTATCTTTTAATAATTCTGCGCTGACTTCGCCAGTATACGCACCAGTACCCGCTACACGTGATACATCTTGTGCAACTGTATATACTGTTCTTGCAGCATCTTGCAATTGTGTTTGTACCATTGCAAGCGCAATAGAAACCGGAGCAACCCCTACATGACAGCTTTCATCTGCAATTTGGTTTTGTTGCAATAGTTGTTTAAATTCTTCTATAAGTTGTTTGGCATTGGCGCGCATTGGGTTCATTTTCCAGTTGCCAACTACCCAAGGCGTAATCGTCGAACCCGACATACGGCTCACCTTTCATCAAAAATGCAGCACATTCTACACGCATTTATACAAATTTCAGATACTTTTCTTTAACGGCTTTGCCCATATCTTTTCTACTAATTGAAAACAGTTATAAAACTTTATCGAGTCTAAAGAATCGTCTTTTAAAAATTAATGAATAAAAACTTCGACTAGTTCAAGCTTTGGCGAGTGGATCAAGACCAGAGCATCATTTTCTCAGGTAGTAATTTTAGATAACAAAAGTATAATTTTTTATATACCAATTATAAACATATGAGCACAGGTAGGCAGATGTCAGTCATACATACATCTCCAAAATTTTCGGGGTTTTTTCGACGATTAGTCGAAGAAAAACATGTGTCGGCAGCGACCATGCAAACAGCATTAGATGCAGCAAAGAGAGCTAAACGGGATACAGTTGCGTACCTGATTGAAGAGGTTCATCTCTCCCCTTCTTTATTAGCTGAAACAATTTCTATTGAATTTGCTGAACCATATTTTGATCTGGATGTTTACGATACAAGCCAAATTCCCAAGGATTTGGTCGATCAGAAACTGGTTTTAAAACATCGGGTCTTACCTCTCATACAAAGAGGACAGATTTTATATGTCGCAACCAGCAACCCGAGTAATATTGAAGCAATTGATGCCATTCGCTTTAATAGCAAGCTCATGGTTGAACCAGTTATTGTCGAGCACCATAAGCTTGAGAAAATTCTGACGCAGCAATTTACCGAAGAAAGCAGTTTCGAGTTTAATGATGAAGAGTTTGATCTTGATGTAGACCTTGAAGCTCCACCCTCACAAGAGGATGAGGAAGAAACGCCTCAAGGCGATGAAGCACCTATTGTTAAATATATTAATAAATTACTCATCGATGCAATTCGTATGGGGGCTTCAGACTTACATTTTGAACCCTATGAGAAATCATATCGGGTTCGTTATCGAGTCGACGGCGTGTTGCGTCAGATTGCAAATCCACCTTTGCAATTGGCTAACCGTTTGGCTTCACGTTTAAAAGTCATGTCTCAAATGGATATTTCCGAGAAACGAGTGCCTCAAGATGGTCGTATCAAGCTTAAGTTATCAAAGACTAAAGCAATCGATTTTCGTGTGAACTCACTTCCAACTTTGTTTGGTGAAAAACTGGTTCTGCGTATTCTCGATCCTTCTAGCGCAATGCTCGGAATTGATGCTTTAGGATATGAAGAAGATCAGAAAGCTCTTTTTTTAGAAGCACTCGATAAACCACAAGGTATGCTTTTAATTACAGGTCCTACCGGTTCTGGTAAAACGGTATCTTTATATACTGGCTTAAATATTTTAAATACTGAAAGCTCTAATATTTCCACTGCCGAAGATCCAGTCGAAATCAACCTTGAAGGCATTAATCAGGTTAACGTTAACCCAAAAGTAGGTCTTACTTTTTCGGCCGCACTGAAATCATTTTTACGTCAAGACCCTGACATTATTATGGTCGGTGAGATTCGTGACTTAGAAACGGCTGAAATTGCGATTAAAGCTGCACAAACCGGTCACATGGTAATGTCAACACTACATACCAATAGTGCTCCAGAGACACTTACTCGCCTACGTAATATGGGTGTTCCATCCTTTAATATCGCAACGTCTGTCAATCTGGTGATTGCTCAACGTTTGGCGCGTCGGTTATGCCCACAGTGTAAAACACCTGCCGACATTCCTAAACAGAGCCTATTAGAAATGGGCTTTACCGACCAAGATTTAACCCATCCCGATTTTCAAGTTTTCCAGCCTGTCGGTTGTACTGAGTGTCGTGAAGGCTATAAAGGTCGAGTAGGTATTTACGAGGTAATGAAAGTTACACCTGAAATTTCCAAGATTATTATGGAAGATGGCAATGCTTTAGAAATCGCTGCTGCTTCTGAAAAACTGGGGTTTAATAATCTGCGTCGTTCAGGATTAAAGAAAGTCATGCAAGGGGTTACTTCTTTACAAGAAGTCAACCGTGTGACCAGTGAATAAAAGACAATTTAAAAATAAGGATAATTCATGACTGTGAAAAAGGCACAAATGATGCCGACTTTTGCTTATGAAGGGGTTGACCGTAAGGGCATAAAAATTAAGGGAGAACTTCCGGCTAAGAATATGGCCTTAGCCAAAGTCACCCTACGCAAACAAGGGGTAACTGTCCGTAATATTCGAGAAAAGCGTAAAAATATTCTTGAAGGTTTATTCAAGAAGAAAGTATCCACACTCGATATCACGATTTTCACCCGTCAACTTGCAACGATGATGAAAGCAGGGGTTCCACTGGTACAAGGCTTTGAAATTGTAGCGGAAGGTTTAGAAAACCCTGCTATGCGCGAGGTAGTACTCGGTATTAAAGGCGAAGTTGAAGGTGGTAGTACCTTTGCTTCAGCTTTAAGAAAGTATCCTCAACACTTCGATAACTTGTTTTGTTCTCTTGTAGAGTCTGGTGAACAATCTGGTGCACTTGAAACCATGTTGGACCGTGTAGCAATTTACAAAGAAAAAAGTGAATTGCTTAAACAGAAAATTAAGAAGGCTATGAAATATCCAGCAACGGTTATTGTAGTTGCTGTGGTTGTTACCATTATTTTGATGGTTAAAGTAGTGCCTGTTTTCCAAGACCTGTTTTCTTCTTTTGGTGCAGATTTACCTGCATTCACCCAAATGGTCGTGAATATGTCGAAATGGATGCAGGAATACTGGTTCATTATGATTATTGTGATTGGAGCAGTGATTGCTGCCTTTCTGGAAGCCAAGAAGCGCAGCAAAAAATTTCGTGATGGTTTAGATAAACTCACCCTGAAACTACCTATCTTTGGTGATCTGGTTTATAAGGCGATTATTGCCCGTTATAGCCGTACTTTAGCCACCACGTTTGCCGCTGGTGTTCCGCTCATTGATGCGCTTGAGTCAACGGCTGGTGCAACCAACAATGTCATTTATGAAGAAGCCGTCATGAAAATTCGTGAAGATGTAGCTACAGGCCAACAACTTCAATTTGCAATGCGTGTTTCAAATCGTTTTCCATCTATGGCTATACAAATGGTCGCAATTGGTGAAGAATCTGGTGCACTAGACAGCATGCTCGATAAAGTTGCCACTTATTATGAAAATGAAGTTGATAATGCCGTTGATGGTTTAACTTCAATGATGGAACCTTTAATCATGGCAATTTTAGGGGTGCTCATAGGCGGTCTAGTAATTGCTATGTATCTTCCAATTTTCCAAATGGGCTCAGTCATATAATGCAAGAAATTATTGCTTATTTTATTCAAAACTTAACTGCACTTTATATTGCAGTCGCACTATTGAGCCTATGTATTGGTAGCTTTTTGAATGTGGTAATTTATCGCATCCCCAAAATGATGGAACAAGATTGGCAGCAGGAATGTCAAATGTTGCTTAATCCCGAACTACCCATCATTGAGCATGAAAAGCTGACATTAAGTAAACCTGCTTCATCATGTCCTGCATGTCAGCAACCGATCCGTTGGTATCAAAATATTCCAGTTATAAGCTGGTTAATGTTAAGAGGAAAATGTGGCCATTGCCAACATCCTATTAGCATTCGTTATCCAGCGATTGAATTACTCACGATGCTATGTTCATTAGTAGTCGTCATGGTTTTTGGTCCAACCCTACAAATGCTTTGGGGGCTAGTGCTCACTTGGATTTTGATTGCTTTAACATTTATAGACTTTGATACTCAGCTACTACCTGACCGTTTCACCCTACCTTTGGCTGCTCTCGGCTTAGGTATTAATACCTTTAATATTTACACCTCGCCTAACTCAGCCATTTGGGGATGTTTAATCGGCTTTTTATGTCTTTGGATTGTGTATTACTTATTTAAAGTGATTACAGGCAAAGAAGGTATGGGCTACGGCGACTTTAAATTGCTTGCCGCATTAGGCGCGTGGATGGGGCCATTGATGCTGCCATTAATTGTGCTATTGTCATCTTTACTCGGTGCAATTATTGGCATCATTTTACTAAAATTGCGTAATGATAATCAGCCCTTTGCGTTTGGGCCCTATATTGCCATTGCGGGTTGGGTTGCCTTTTTATGGGGTGACCAGATTATGAAAATTTATTTGGGAGGTTAAGATGGCTTTTATTCTGGGAGTCACAGGTGGTATTGGCAGTGGAAAATCTGCTGCAACACAATGGTTTGAATCCCAAGGAATACAAGTCGTCGATGCCGATATTGTTGCTCGCGAAGTGGTTGAAAAAGGCGAACCTGCCCTCCAAAAAATCCAACAAACTTTTGGAGATTGGGTGCTTCAACCCGATGGCAATCTAGATCGTCGTGCCCTACGTGAATATATTTTTCAAAACCCTGAAGCAAGACAAACACTTGAGAAAATCACGCATCCAGCCATTCGCCAATCTATTATTCAACAGCTACAAAACCCAAAAAGTCCTTATGTGATTTTAGTTTCACCCCTACTTTTTGAAACCAACCAGCATGAATTGGTTAATCACACTCTATTAGTTGATGCGAGTGAACAAACTCAAATTCAGCGTGCAAGTCAGCGAGATGGGCAAAACCAAGAACAAATCCAGAAAATTATTGCAGCACAAATGCCACGCGAGCGTAAACGTGAACTTGCCAATGACATTGTGTTTAATGACGGATTACTCGAACATTTATATCAGCAATTAGAACCTTTACATCAAAGCTATTTGAAGCGCGCCAACTAATCTTGCTTATTTTGCTGTTGAATCTTTTGTGCCAAGCTATCTTGTCGAAACCAGCGCCAAGGTTGTAAGGCACCGATTCCCATTCCAACCAAGCCTACAACAATCGATGGACTTAATGATTCACCAAGTAAAGGTACAGCTAAAATGGCAGCAATAAACGGCGCCAAAGTAACAATACTTCCCGTTTTAAAAGCACCAAGTCTTTGGATAGCCGCAACATAGGTTAATGTCGCAATAATCACGACAAACACACCATGGAAAATACCTTGTATCGCTAGATGAACAGGACTGACTTCCATGAAATGCTTTGGTAAAAATAGAGCATAGATGGGTAAGTAAATAATTGCAGACCAAATCGCGACACTTGCCATAGAGTGCCATGCAGAAAGTTTCCACTGTTTAAGTAATACAGTGAAAATCCCCCACCAAATCGCACTAATAAAAAGAAGTAAATCCCCCATGCCAAAAGCAGAAGCATTACCTTGCAACATCAACACACTCATGAGAGCCAAGGCAGTGATCATAATTGCCAGACTCACCCATGTATGCTTATCAAATGGTTGTCTAAATAAAATGTATGCTGCAATTGCAGTACAAATTGGGATACAACCATTTAAAAAAATGGCAGCATGTGCAGCGGGAGCATAGAGAAACGCGGTATAGACGGTAAGACAATAAATAACTCCGCCAATGAGCGCCAAAATAACAGCGTGCTTACTCCATAAAAAAGCGAGATCTTTCTTATAGATCAAAATCGGCATCAAAATCAGGAAGGCGATAGCAAAGCGCAGCGCAGCAATGTCCCAAGCACTGATGTGCCACTGTGCATTTAAACGGGCAAAAAGTGTAAACCCGCCCCAAATGCACATGGTCACCAATAAAAAAAAATAACCTTGCTTACGGGGAGACATATCAAGACTGCTTACAAACTAGAAAGGCAGCTAGATTATACCTCAGAACGCTGACGGCAAGCCTCATAAAGTGCCATACCCGTTGCCACGCTCACATTTAGACTCTGTAAATTTCCAGACATCGGAATATAAACTTTATGATCACACTGTGCCTGTGTAATTGGGCGTAAACCCGTATCTTCTGCTCCCATCACGATCACGACTGGACCCGCGAAATCGCATTTTTGAATTGGCATTGCACTTTCATCAAGCATAGTGCCAATCACACGTGTATGAGTCGTTTCTTTGAGATGGGCTAATGTACGAGCCAAGTTTGTGACTTGAATGAATTTAACTTTCTCAGCTCCACCCGCTGCAACTTTACGAGCTGTTGGGGTTAAACTTGCCGAACGATCACGAGGTACAATCACTGCTTGCACGCCCATTGCAGCAGCGGTACGGATGCAGGCCCCTAAGTTATGCGGGTCTGTCACCTGATCTAATGCCAGCAATAAAGCATCTGGGGTTTCAGCTAAGATCTGATCTAGATCTTTTTCATTTAAAGTCGGATGCGGACGTACTGCTGCAACCACGCCTTGATGAAACGGTAGACCTGCAAGCTTTTCGAGACTATCACGGCTTGCTTTTTGTACACTAATTCCAAAAGGCTCTGCCAATTGCAAAATCTTTTGCAAACGCTGGTCATCCCGTCCTTTTAAAGTAAACAGGGTTAGCACACGTTCCGGTTCAAGTTCTAACAATGACTCCACTGAATGAACGCCATAATAATATTCCGGTTTTGCCATGCATGACCTCTAACAACGTTTGAGCAAAAAAATAAAAATCCTGCAAAGCCAACTTCACAGGATTTCTTTGGGCATAGTGTACCCGATTTGAATAGGAATTTCTTAGCCTTCTAAATGGCACACGTAATCGAGCACTTCATCAGTTTCGATTTTAAAAAGACTATTACCAGGCACATAAAATGATTGGCCTGCACGGAACAACTCACTTTCATTACTGTCCGCGATTGTTACACGGCATTCACCTGAAATAATTTCCATACGCTCAGGAACATGGGTTTCAAAAGTTAAAGCTTGCTCAGTCGGCAAAATAACACCTAGTGTTTTTTTTGTTCCATCTTCAAATTGCACGGTATGGCTGATACATGCTCCACCAAAATAAACGTTTGATTTTTTGATGACCGTTACATGATCAAATTGGGTTGAACTCATGCACACTCTCCAGATAATGCCGTATTTATATAAATTATGATGAATGTAGTTTAATTGTGCCTAAATAACTAATCAATCAGTTTTCATACGGATAGACTTGTAATTTCCACTGCTGTGCCTGAATTTTTTTGGCAAAAGCATAAGGTAAGTTAATCTCAATATTTCGACTATTCGACACAATTGCATCGTATCTGCAAACTTCGACCTGATTTTCATCTAGAAGTACCCAACACACTCTCTGTGCAGTTGGATGGGCAACTGCTGTAGCAACTACCGGTGAACCGTCATTCATTCCTACATGAAAATTTTCGCTGTCGTTTTGCATTAACGCCAGATCATAAGCTGGAAAATCGATAGCATCTGAATCGAATTGCTGGCTATCGTGTATAAGCACACTTTGTTTTAAAGTCGGCCAAATACAGTAGCGCAAATAATGCTGATCCATCACCCGATTATCCAGATAACGTCCGGTGGCAACATAATCCCTGATATGTGCTTCAATATTATGAAAAATCCCTGTATATCCACCCCACATTCCCGCCAAAATTAACTCGGTATGAGAATAATTGTCTCGCATTAAGTGAAACCATTTATCACTCTTGAGCCAAGCATCGACAGCTGCTTTTTCGCGGTGCGAGACAATGGAGTCGGCATCACGTATCAGAAAACGCTTAATTGTCGGATCATCCATCACCAAAAAGCGCCAAAACAAACCAGATAGCTGTTTTTGAGAATCTGTAACCTGAATAACTTGCGCGCCCTTCTCTTTTAAACGCTGTTGCACCAGTACTGGCACAGTATCATCGACATAAAAGCGACACGTCCATTCAGGATAAATTTGTTTGGCTAACTGAATATTTAAAATAGAGGTTTCACAATAGCGAGGGTTTGCCCCAAACAAAGAAAAAGCAATAATATTTTCTTGAGGGTTTGCACTAAATGCTGGTGGTACCTGATCTGGAATTGCCAAAACAGGTTCGCTCTTCGTTAGTTCTTTTTTAGTTGCAATTGCCAAGCGTCCAAATTTGATTGTTTCTTCTTTTTTCTTTAAATGATGACAAACTTCTGTGAGTCCATCATATAAGTTTGTATTTACATTAGCTCCACTTGCTTGAATCGCTTGTAAATAATGTTGATAGGCATCGTTATAACGGCCTAAGCGCAATTCGGTATAAGCTAAATCTGACAAGGCACCTGGATGCTTAGGAACTAAGCTAACAGCTTGTTTAACATGTTGATAAGCTTTGGCATAATTCCCTTGTGCTGCGGCTTGTTTAAATGCATTAAAATGCTGATTTAAAATTTTATTCATTTCCGCAGGATTGTTTTTTTTATGGCGGTTGATCATCCCTATTGGTGGTTTCGGTAAGCTTAATGTTTTTTTCATTGTAAATATCCGCAATCTTGCTGTTCTATAATTTCAGTTAGAATAATAGATCACTTGTAGCAAATTCAAAACTTCTCTATCTTTAACCCATAATTTGGCGCGTTGGATGCGTTTATGCTCACACATTTAACTTTAATTAATTTTGCATTAGCTGATCATTTGGCTATTGATATAGAACAAGGATTTAATGTTCTAACAGGCGAAACAGGTGCCGGAAAATCATTATTACTGGATGCACTCTCTGCCTGCCTAGGGGAACGTACAGATACAAATTATGTCCGTTATGGTTCGGATAAAGCGGATATCACCGCAGTTTTTACCTATCAAAATAATAGTCCTGAAGCAAAATGGCTCCAAGACCACGAGCTAGATGATGATTCTGGGGAAATTCATTTACGTCGTGTGATTTTCGCAACCGGACGTAGTAAAGCATGGGTCAATGGACGCCCAAGTAGTCTATCTGAACTCAAAGAATTAGGCCGTTTGCTCGTTCAGCTCTATAGTCAGCACAGCCAGCAGCAGCTGCTTGAACCGCCTTATCCAAAGCATTGGCTAGATCGTTATAACAATTTTTATGCTGAAGCAAATGATGTACGTGAAGCCTATAGCACATGGCAACGTACCATTCGTTTGCATCAAGCAGCCTTAGATGCACAAGCAACGCGTCTACAACGCATTGGTACTTTAGAGCATCAAATTGAAGAACTCGAAGAGGTCATTCAAACTGACTATAAAGAAATTGAGCAAGAGTTCGATCGCCTTAGTCATCATGAACATATCATGCAAGATTGTAGCTATAGCCTAAATGTGCTTGATGAAGCTGAGCAAAACATTACTCAAGAAATGTCTTCGATTATTCGTAGATTAGAATCCCACGCGGGCCGTAGCGAACAACTTTCCGAGATTTATAATTCTTTACTGAATGCTCAAAGTGAAATAGATGATGCAACAGCAAACTTGCGTCAATTTATTGATCGTCAAAGCTTTGATCCTGAACGAATGGAAGAACTAAACTCCAAGTTGGAAGTTTTCCATCGTTTAGCACGTAAATACCGAACTCAACCAGAAACGCTTAAAGAAGAATATGAAGCTTGGCAAAGCGAGCTTGAGCAATTACATCAACTTGAAGACCCAGAAACACTGGCAGAACAAGTTGAGAAGTCGCATAAGGAGTTCTTAGAGAAAGCTCAGCATTTAGACAACATTCGTCGTGAAGCTGCTGCTCCACTTGCTAAACAATTAACCGAACAAGTCAAACCTTTAGCACTACCAGAAGCACATTTTGAGTTTAAGTTTGAACCATTAGAGCAACCTACCGCTGAAGGCTTAAGCTTTATTCAGCTGTTATTTACTGCCAATAAGGGTATTCCTCCACAACCATTAGCACGCGTCGCTTCAGGTGGTGAACTTTCACGTATTGCGTTAGTTATGCAAGTCATGAACGCTGAAAAAACCGAAGCAGAAGTGTTAGTGTTTGATGAAATTGATGTCGGGATTAGTGGTGGTACAGCAGAAGTTGTGGGACGTTTACTTGCCGACTTAGCCCAACATGTTCAACTTTTATGTATTACCCATCAGGCACAAGTTGCTGCACAATCAGATCAGCATTTATTAGTTAAAAAGCAACAAACTGATCCGGCAAGCAGTACAATTGTGGAACTAGACGAAAATCAAATCATTTTTGAGTTAGCTCGCATGTCAGGCGGTGTTGAAATTAATGAAACAACCTTGCAACACGCAAAACAATTACGCCAACTTAAATTTCAGGCTTCTTCAAATTAATAAAAAATGAGAGAAAAAGATTGGCGAAATCCGATTAACTCTTGTATGTTGATAAAAAGAACCTATATAGATAAAAGGGTCGAGAGACCCTCTAGTGACATTTTTTGAGGGAGAACCGCTTAGGTGACCAAACAATATCTGACTCACCGTTGTCTGATTGCCCCGCCAGAAATGGCAGATGACTTTTTCGCAAACACTGTAATTTATCTTGCCCGTCATGATGAAGAAGGTGCTCAAGGCATTATTATTAACCGCCCTTCCGGCATTCAAATTAAAGAATTACTCAATGATCTCGACATTGAAGCAGACAATGTAAATCCACATGTGGTTTTACAAGGTGGGCCATTACGTCCCGAGGCTGGATTCGTTCTTCATACTGGACAACCGACATGGCATTCATCTATTGCTGTAGGTGAAAATGTTTGTATTACTACCAGTAAAGATATTCTTGATGCGATTGCCCACAATGAAGGTGTCGGCCGATATCAAATTGCTTTAGGTTATGCGAGCTGGGGTAAAAACCAGTTAGAAGATGAAATTACGCGCGGTGACTGGCTCATTTGTGATGCCGATATGGATCTGATTTTTAACCTGCCTTATGACGATCGTTGGGATGCAGCCTATAAAAAAATCGGTGTAGATCGTTCATGGTTAGCATCTGAAATCGGACATGCTTAATGACCGAAACACAATCAAAATCGATTATGGCTTTTGACTTTGGTACTCAAAAAATGGGAATGGCGATTGGTCAGTCTTCAATTGAAAGTGCCAATCCCCTCCCTCTATTTGTGATGAAAGATGGTATTCCAAACTGGGATCAGCTCTTAAAAATCGTGAAAGAATGGCAACCTGATCTATTTTTGGTTGGTTTGCCTTTGAATATGGATGATAGCGAGTCAGAACTTTCTACACGTGCCCGCAAATTTGCGAGACGTTTACGCCATCAAACCAATATTGAAACATTAATGGTAGATGAGCGTCTAACTACACGTGAAGCACGAGAAGAACTCGGTTTCTACCAAGAGCAAGGTCGAGCAAAAAAACTTTCTGCAGATAGTTTTGCAGCAGCCTTACTCATTCAAAGTTGGTATCGAAATCCGGTCGGTTTAACCCCGTAATATTAAAAAGGAAGGCTAAAGCCTTCCTTTTTTATTTCTCGATAATATGCACAGTTGCCGTACGTCCAGAGACGAAAGCAAGCTGGTTCTTTGGTGTTTCATCCAATACGATTTTTACAGGCACACGCTGCGCTAAACGAACCCAACTAAACGTTGGATTTACATTAGCAAGAAGTTTAGAGCTGCTTGAGCGTTCACGATCTTCGATACCAGATGCAATACCTTGTACATGGCCTTTAATTTTTTGGCTATCACCCATTAACTGTACACTGGCCTGATCGCCGACATGAATACGGTTTAACTTCGTCTCTTCAAAATAGCCCACAACATAGAGTTGTTTACGGTCAAGTAGTGCCGCAACAGCCTGACCAACTTGAACATAGTTACCTGGGCGCATATCAAAGTTAGATAAAGTACCATCAGCTGGGGCAATTACAGCAGCACGATGCATATTAAGCTCAGCCAAATGCAAATTACTCGTAGCCGCCTCAATGAGAGCCTGTTGTTGTTTAACAGTTGCTTCTGCTTGCTGAATGGCAGCTTGGAGTTGCTCATGTTCAGCATGGGATTGATCACGTGTTGCGAAAACTTGATCTTGTTCTTGTTTAGAGATGGCGCCATCCATAAGGTTTGAATAGCGGCTTGCGTTTTTCTCGGCTAACTTAATATTCGTATCCGATTTAATCAGGTTCGCTTTTGCTTGTGCTAAACCAGCTTGCGCTTGGGCAAATGCTGCATTTGCTTTTGCTAAATCAGATTTTGCCTGCTCTACATCTAAAGCTCGGCGAGAAACATCAATTTTAAAGAGCACCTGACCTTTTTTCACAGTCTGGTTATCTTGAACCAATACTTCTGTCACAAGCCCCGCGACATCCGAAGATACTTGAATAACGTCACCACGAACTCGACCATCCCGCGTCCACGGCGCCGCGTTATAGTAATTCCACAAATGCACAATGGTATAGACCGCCACCATTAATGCGACAATCAAAATTACTGGACGGATGACTTTTTTCAAATCCACCTGATTCATTTCACTCACCTAACTCAATCTTTAATTTCGCAAACATCTCTACGCACCGACCCCAACAAAAATTTGATGTATTACCAAAAGTAATAAGAGGTAAAAACACAAATTAAAAATACTAGATAATGCAATCCAGCCTTGTGCAATCAACTTATTTGTTAAAGGACTTAACCCACGGAAACAGATATATGCCAAGAGTGCTTGAACGAGCAAAGAAGGCACATAAATACCATAAACATTAAACTCACCCATTTGCTGTGGCTCCTCTCAGGGTGCTGTTTTCATTCATTTGCTCTGATGAAACGTGGCACATGCTATAAGCAATATTGTTCAGTGAAATGAGTAGTCTTTGTCGCATAGTCATATCTTCAACATTTGAAGCAAGCTGTTTTAATTCAAATAACGCTCGGTAGATTCGCTCTACTAAAGCGGTCGTATCATTTTCATCATTTTCTTTAGCTCTAAACAACTCATCCAGATTTTGTTGCAAATCGCCAATATGCTGAGTGAGTTCGGATGTTTGAGGAAACTGATTGGCTAACTCTTGCAATCGGCTTAAATCAACAATACTACTCGACTCAATCAGAGCCTGATGAATTGAAGTTTTAATCTCGTCTGATTGCACCATTTTGCTGTTTAGAATCCCAATCCGATCTAGCATACTGCGTAGATGAACTTTAAAATCAAGACCATATGGCAGATAGATCGCTTGTCGCATGGCGCGATAATGCAAGGCTAAAATACGGCTTGCACTTGTATCTGGTGACATGGCGCGAACAACATCAATGACAATCAAAGACACTAAAACACCTAAGATCATGGCAAATGAACTATCAAGATAAGACACTGCATCCATGCTATAAGCATTGTGCAGGTTTAGTCCCATCATGGTATTAATACCCAACACCATACCTACTGGCATCAGCATCTGGTTAGCCATCATAGACACTGCGAATAAGAACATCGGTAATAAAACCAGTCCAAGTTCCCAAAAGGTGGTGACATGCGGGAAAATACCAAATGCATAAACGAAAACTAAAACTGCTGAAGCTATACTGCCCCAGATAAAAATACGCAGAACCGGAACCGGGTTATCTAAGGCCGTTAAAATACAGGCGGTTACTGCGCCCATCTGTGCCATCATAAATCCAGCTTTCCACCCCGAAACAATCCAGACTCCAGTCACAATAAATGTAATAAGGACTGCACTAATACCGCCTCGTATCGCTACACCATGATCACGGTGCAAACTTGGATATTTGGTCGTCATTGGGGTAATGTTGTCAGGAATTTCTTTATTACCTTGCTGAATTCGCTGCCACAAAACTTTAACCGCTAAAACATTGCTAATGAAATGACGCACATCCATTTTCATGGCTGCAACTAAAACTTGTTGATGTGTAGAAGCCGACTCCATCAAACTTGCAAAATCGCTTTCAAACTCATCAGGCAACTGCAAAATATTTTCATCAATAATCAGATCTTTTTGCTCTAAAAACTGTACAACATGAGCTGAAAGCTGTTGCAGTTTTTCTGCATGAGTCTCGATAAATCGAAGTTCTTTAAGCTGCTTAATACGCTCAGATAAAGCGACTAGATTAGCGACCACCATTGAGATTTGATGAAGCATTTCCTGCAAGGGTTTGGTCATACCATGCAACTCGCCCTTCTCATAGCTCAAATGTACAGCCAAAGCATGAATATCTGTGGTGTCGCGAGTAATGGCAGCCAAGAGCTGAGTATTGTTCTGCTGCGAATCTGTATTTAATAAATTAGCAAAAAGATTCTCTGTATCTTTTAGGGTTTTTATCACCCGCTGTTTAATTGCCGAGCCAATATGCATTGGAAGAATCGTGGCAGAAACCACTGCACTTGAAATCACGCCAATCGAAATTTCTATAACCCGAGCTAAAGCAATATCGAATATATTGTATTGATCAATATAGGTAATCGCATTGAAGACGATCATGGCTGTCGAGTAACCCGCCAGCATAAAAGCGTAACTACGTGGAGTACGATCGAGTAACGACACATAAAGCGCAAAACCCACCCACAACGACAACACCACGGTAAATATCCAAGGTGTATTAATTAAATGCGGTGTTAGAGTTAAGGCAATCACAGCTCCGCCAATTGTCCCTACCACTCGATAGACACATTTAGAGGACACCATTCCTGAATATGGATTGGCAATAATCAGGACCGTACCAATCGACCACATCGGGTTAATCAGATCTAATTCAAACGAAACAAATAGTGCCAACATTCCGGCAATAAATGTTTTTAAGGCAAAGATCAGATCAAGCCTACTCGGGCGGAACGCCAGTATTTGCTTTAATAACATGAACTCATCTCAAATACAGATTTGAACTGATGAGCATGCCCTTCAATATTTGATTGTCTTTCTAAAGACAACACAACTTTGCCATTTGCCTCAAAGCAAATGATATGAGGAGCATCCTTCAATACAATGATTTTTCCACATCTCGCCTGATTGGCAGAGATGATTTCAGTTTGGGCGCCATTTAAACGGCCAAGCTTTGGAAAGAAGAGGTATCAAGAAATCAATCTAGAACCGACCAATTTCTCGATTAGATATTTTGTTTGGCAATTTTTTCAAAATAAAGCGATTTAGTCAACTAAAATATCTCTATTTGATAATTTGATATATTTTTTAATTATCGTATATGATGTATAAGCCGAGAGAAGTTTTCTCTTTGTCAGAGTAAAATACTCAAATCAGGCATTTATTTTAGAATTGAGACAAATCTTCTTTTTTTCTGTTATAAAAACTCAAAGATGACTCGTTGTTAAAGGATACGAACAAGACATTATGGCAATTTCAAGTTTTGGCAAAATTTTAACCGTACTGGACCTATTTTCAGTTTCGCGTCCAATCATTAATGTCGATATTATTTGCGAAGAACTTGGCTTGTCCAAACCAACGAGTTACCGTTACCTCAAAGAGCTAGTATCAGCTGATCTATTAAAACGCATTAATGGAACCTCTGGCGATTATACCTTAGGCTCAAAAATTGCAGTTCTTGACTATATATCTAGAACAACCGACCCACTGGTTCAAATCAGCACGCCATTTATGCGAAATATTGTAGAGCGTACCGAGCTGTGCTGTTTGCTTACCTATTTAAATGATGATTATTGCATTGACATACATCATGAAATATTTAAAGACACTGAGCTACTTTCATATGGCCGAGGCTGCCCAAGACCGATTTATGTTGGGTCATCTCCAAAAACAATGGTTTCGCATTTAAGTAAACAACGCATGCAAGACTACTACCACCGTTACCAGCAAGAATTAAAACAATCAGGTTTTGCTGAAGATGAACCGAGCTTTATTCAGCGTATGCGTAAAATTAAAAAACAAGGGTTCTATTTCTCACAAGGTGAGATTGACCCAAATGTTTCAGGTCTAGCGGTTCCTGTTCGTTTTTCAAACAAAGAAGTACCTTTAGCTTTGACTTTAGTTGCCTCTAAAAATCGTTTTGATTTTTTAAATGTTGAAAAGCTCATCGAAATTTTGCAAGAAAATGCAGCACTTATTGAACAACGTTTTATGGAATTATCTGAAAAAGGTGAAATCTAAAACCCCACCTTGTGATAATTTAAACTTTTCTTACACTTTAAAACATTGAATATCTCACAATATTCTCATATTATGATTTTAGCTCCTATTGATGATTCTTTTCATCAGCAGCTCATCAGTAGAAGCATCCCCCTCAGAGGAATAAGCTCATGCTGCCATCATGGGCTTTTTTCTTGCCCGCTTTTTAATGAAGGTTATAAAAACTTAAATTGCCGAAAAGTAAGATTAATACGTGGTTGTAAAATCTTTGTTGAGCGATTTAAACGGTGTTGCCAATATTGTTGAGTCTCACCACGCATCACAATGAGTTGGCCTGGCTGTAGCCACAATTCAACTTTCTCTTTACTTTGAATATGTCTAAAAGAAAATTTACGGGTAGCACCAAAGCTTAAAGAGGCGATTGTTGTCGTTCTTGCCAAAGATACATCCGAGTCACTGTGCCAAGCCATTCCTTGGGTTCCATCTTCATAAAGATTTGCCAAACAAGAATTAAATTTTTCTGAAAGTATTTGTTCTACCTGCTGTTTTAGTTTGGCAAGTGCTTTGTCCCAAGGTAAAGAATCACGTGCGACACCCGAATATTTATATTGATAGTAGTCATCTCCATACCATGCAACTTTTCGAGCTGTAATAAAGTGCTTGCCATACAACTTAGCCTCGTCATGTTTCCATGCGAGGTGTTGATAAAGGTAGTGAAAATATTGTTCAGCTTCTTCAGGGCTTAAAATACAACCATAGTCCTGAACTTCACCATCATAGGGTAATAAATTCTCACAAGGCTCTGGAGAAAATAAATCCAAGGTCATACAGTTTCTCCATGTTGCTTTGACATCTCCCAAGCTAACAATGCCAATTTACGCCCCTTTTGCCAATGATATTCTCCGACCATCCCTGTGGCACGGATCACTCGATGGCAAGGAATCAGATACGCAATCGGATTTTGTCCAATTGCAGTAGCAACGGCTCTGACTGCTTTAGGCTTCCCAATTTGCTCTGCAATGTCTTGATAAGTACGCAATTGGCCTTCTGGAATGGTGAGCAAGGCTTCCCATACTTGTAGCTGAAATGGGGTTCCAGCCAAATTAAGTGGAAGTTTTTGCTGTAAGTGTTCTGAAAAATCCTGTTCAAACCACGTTGCAATTTGTTGATGCCAAATCGGTGACTGATTTTTCAATTGAGCTTTCGGAAAGTACTGCTTAATGAGTTGTTCAATATTGGCGTGAGTTTCGATAAACCTTATAGAACATATGCCTTTTTCACTACTGACAACCAACAATTCACCGAAGGGACTTGTCTCAACCGAATAATTAAGAATAACGCCTTCGCCTTTTTGTTTATATTCCCCAGGCGTCATCCCTTCAAGCTGAATAAACAGATCGTGTAAACGTCCTGTGCCAGATAAACCCGTATTTAAAGCAGTTTCCAATAAACTCCGCTGTTGCATCAGATAATATTTAGCCTGTTGCAAACTCATATATTGCACAAATTTTTTCGGGCTAATCCCTACCCATTCCTGAAACTGGCGTTGAATATAACCTGAACTTAAATTCATATGGCTCGCAACATCGTCTAAACTGGGTTGCTGATCTAGATGTTCATATAAATATTCAATCACAGTGGCAATTACAGCAAATTGCCGAGAAGAAAGCATTTGCATGTGTCACCTCCTTAGTACTTATATCTTACATTAAAGTAGCCAAAGCCCTATGACGACCCGATTCTTGCACTCTTTAAAAATAAAAAAAGCCTTTCATTGTAGAAAGGCTTAATCATTCAATATGCAGCACTTAAGGTTGCTTTAAATAAGGCCAAGCTGCTTTAAGATAAATAAACATTGACCATAAAGTTAAAATGACTGCCGTATATAACAAAGCATATGCGAGCATTTCTAAAGGCTGCCAATTAAGTAAGAACACACTAATGGCAATCATCTGAAAGGCTGTTTTATATTTACCTACAGTCGATACTGCCACACTGGTTCGTGCGCCAAGTTCCGCCATCCATTCACGTAAAGCAGAAACTGTAATTTCGCGTGAAATAATCACAATTGCTGCAAAAGCCATTGAGATCGTTGGATTCCACTGCACTAAAACAATCAGTGCAGCCGCCACCATGAGCTTATCTGCAACTGGATCTAAAAAACGGCCAAATGCTGAAGTCTGGTTTAAAGTTCGTGCTAAATAGCCATCAAACCAATCGGTAATAGCAGCAAACACAAAAATAGCCGTCAAGATAATATGACGACTCATACTTCCTTCGTGCTCACCAATACCCATTGCAGGCGGCCAATACGCGATCACCAAAAATACAGGAATAAGCGCGATACGCGCTAATGTTAGGATATTTGGGATATTCAGGATTCGCCCTGTGGTCATAAACACCGCCAATTAAGTCTTCATGCATCTTGTAACAGACAAAAATACTTTCTTCAATATTGTATCTATCTGTAACAGCCACTTTATACGAAATATATGAATCGAGGAAGTGGACTGCTTAGGTAAATACCGTAACAGTTTGCCGTAAAATTGCAATTAAATGATCATTTTGGTCCCAAAGATGGGCATATTCTGTGGAATAACCTTCACCTGCATATTCAGTTACCACTTTATACTTAAACCAGTCACACAATTGATGTTGGAACGGATGGACATAGGTAATGTGCCAAGTTAAAGAACTTGCAGGAGCAACTTGCTTAAACATCGGCAATACACCAGGTGGCCAAATATCCATCAAGACAATTAAATCTGGCAAAGTCATTTGACGATTTTCATGCTTATTAGGATTAAACCTTGACCATCCTCCAAAGTCAGCATACTGACTTCCTGTAACAGGATAATGACCTTCTGCCCAGCATACATCAAAATGTTGATAGCATTCTGGCATTTGTCTAGCAAAAGGAATAGGTTGTAACTCTTCAGGTTGCCTATAAACTGGAACGTTAGGCTCATGTCGCACTTCAATATTCGACGCACGCGGCACACCAAAGCTTGCCACCAAAATCGTTTGTACCGCACCATCTTGCCATAAACGGGTTTCAAGTGTAGTGACCGACTTTCCTTCTCTTAAAATTTCAATAGTCAATTGAGCAGGTCCCTGCTGTACAGGCCCCACAAAAGTAATACTACAGCTTAATAATCTTTTATTTGGATCTTGAATATTGCAGCAGGCCTTTTGCATGAGTAATCCAGCGACAAGACCGCCAAAAACAGTTCGCCCCTGCAACCACCCTTCAGGTATTTCAATCCATTCCTTTTGTTTTATTTCTTCAAATAATTGCAATAATGACATTCACTTCCCTAAAGCACTCTGACTTTTGATGAAACATCTTTCATCATTTTAAAAGGAATGTGAATGATCATTCTTGTACTTATATGCCAACTATTTGGTCACTCGGTATAGAAACCTATCTTTATTCATGCAGAATTTTATAAATCGTTCTTGCCATCATTTCACCAAAACCGGGCACAAGAGTAAGCTCTTTTTCAGATGCTTTTAAAACGCCTTGGATTCCACCAAAATGAGTTAATAAATCTCGACGGCGCTTTGGCCCCAACCCAGGAATTGCCTCTAAAACTGAGGTACTTCGGCGTTTGTCGCGTTTAGCACGATGCTTGGTAATCGCAAAACGATGGGCTTCATCACGCACCTGCTGAATCAAATGCAATGCCTTATGGTCTTCCGGTAACTGGATTTTTGTGCCGTCGGTAAAATGCAGGGTTTCAAGTCCGGGTTTACGCCCTTCACCTTTAGATACACCCACCATAAAAGCGTCTAACCCAAGCTCTTGCATGACTTCCATTGCCATATGGAGCTGGCCTTTACCACCATCAATCAACAGTAAATCAGGCAATATGGCCTTTTTATAACGACGTGTTAAGGCTTGCCGCATAGCAGCATAGTCATCGCCTGCTGTGATGTCTTGAATCGCAAATTGACGGTAGTCGCGTTTACGTGCCCCACCTTGGTCAAACACGACACATGAGGCAATTGGAGCTTCACCCATGGTGTGACTAATGTCAAAACACTCAATACGATCGACAGGTCTTCCCACCACTTGCTCTAACTGATGGAAACGTTCATTAAGTTCTAAATGATTACTCAACTGCCCCTTAATGGCATGTTGAACGTTCATTTCGGCTAGCTCCAGCCACTCGGCACGAGTTTCTCGAACATTACTCTTAATCTGAACCTTTTTGCTAAATTGCTGTGCCAACGCTTCTTGTAATTCTTTACAGTCAGGCAAAGCAATATTTACGATAAGCTCATTGGGTACTTCATCTGCAACCTGAAAGTAAAAGTTCGCCATAAAATCACTGAGCATTTGCCCAAGATCATCACCGAGCATGTCTGGGAAATAACTTTTTCCACCCAGCATTCGCCCATTGCGTACATACATAATTTGCACGCATGTCACACCAGCCTGATATGCAATTGCCAGAATATCCGCTTCGCCTTTGACTTTAAATACGGCTTGTTGGGCTTGTACTTCACGCAATAAAGATAAACGATCACGATAAAAAACAGCTTTTTCAAATTCAAGCTCAGCCGCTGCTTGTTCCATTTTGGCAATGAGCTCTTGATTAAGCTCTTTGGTATCACCTTGCAAAAAGCGAATACTATTATTAACGTCTTCTTTATAATCTTCGGGTGAAATCAGACCTACACAAGGGGCCGAACACCGCTTGATCTGGTATTGCAAACATGGACGCTTGCGCTGTGAAAAATAACTATTTTCGCACTGACGCACATTAAAAAGTTTTTGCAAAACCAGTAACGTATCGCGTGCACTATAGGCACTTGGGTACGGGCCAAAAAACTTACCAATTTGGTGCTTACCTTTACCACGCCCACTGGCAAGCCGAGGATAAGGTTTATCAGCCGAAACAAAAATATAGACATAAGACTTATCGTCCCGCAGCATAATGTTATAAGGCGGACGATGTTGTTTAATTAAATTTTGTTCTAAGAGTAAAGCTTCAGTTTCTGAACGAGTAACCAAAGTTTCAATATCATAAATTCGCGCAACTAAGGCTTGTGTTTTAGGATGCTCAATCGTTTTAACAAAATAACTCGACACCCGATTTTTTAGATTTTTTGCTTTGCCGACATATAACAATTCACCCTCCTTCCCTAGCATTTTATAAACACCTGGAAGTTGGGTCATGTTGGCTAAAATTTTTTCAATATGAGGACGAGCGTTTTGATTCACTATTGGCATGCATGGCTTAATACTGAATACCTAATGTGATGTTTTCACCCCTAATTTTCAAGTGCTTTACTGTGCTAGAACATAAATTTGGAAAGCAATTTAAATATGGTCCGACAGATTGTGTCGTACTCGCTTAAGAATCTAGACGATAGTAACTATATTTAACGTCTTTTTCTTTGTAGACCGCATAGGTTTTTTGACGAAAATCCGAGAACCAACCATTGCCCGTATAGCCTGCAATATGACCATAAGTGTGGCCACTAGTCCGCTCAATAATGTAAATATCACCTTCTTGTGGACGGTTGAAAGCAGGTTTAATTTTCTTATAACCATTCTTTTCTAACGTTTGCCCCCAATCAGAAGCAGCTACAGGATGCTTTGATACATCTGCTCCAGCCGCTTGTAGAGCAATACGGATATTTTTGGCGCATTTCTCTTTACTATGGTTGGCAGAGATACTTTCGAGCTTACTTGAGAACTTATGCAAATTAATATTTTGGTCTTCAGTTTTATGATTTTTAGTTCTAGATCGATTAGATTTTTCAGTTGTCGAAGCTGCTTGTCTTAACATCACTTTTGTTTTTAAATCACCTTGAGAACTGTTTTCTTTTCTCTCTTCGATATGATGAACATGTGCATGAGCTGCGTGATGAGCATGAGCCATTTTAAAACCTACTTCCGCTGACCAGTCTTCGAAAAAACCGCGCCATTGTAGAATCAAAATTGCCTCTTGACTTTTAATAGTTGTAACAAATTACCAGCACCGTGAAATAGGTCACAAAATTTATTAGATACTCTATGTCATAAAAAAACGCCCTTCCGGGCGCTTTAATATTTATTTAAATATACATTACAAATGAAATTCAATTACTGAGCTTAAACCCCTACTTGTAAAATTAGAGTATTTGCCCGTAATTGGTTAATCGCATTCCTTTCAATACGACTGGCCAAGCATTTATAAAGAATTTTAGGATTAATTTAAATTATTTAAATAAACCGTTCGCTCTATCGTTTTTTGAGTAAAGCACTGTGTATATTGCATGTCTTGGTTTTGCTTACGCATGTCAGCAGTCCAATAATCGGATTGCTTTTGGTAAGTTTCTAAGTCTTTTTCAGGAATTTCATCTACAGTCTTTTGTGCCAGCACCTTACATTCAACATCACGTTTTTTAAACCAATCCGATTGATCTTGTTTAAATTGAATTTTTTTCTCAGCACTCAATTTGTCCCAAGTCTGATTTAAGCGTTCCACTTGCTTCGCTTTGTCACTATCCAATTCTTTTTTACGAACATCCATGGCTTCCTGAGCCAAAGCAGTCTGCTCTTCATTATTTTGTTCAGATATTTGCTGATTTTCTTCAATATTTTCTTCAATCAACTCATTTTCTTTAACATAGGCTGCATATTGCACAGCTTTAGTGGCAACAAAAACCAATCCTTCAATCACACTATTTTGAGTTGGCAAGTCAAACACCAAACCCTCTTTATCTGTTTTTGTGATGTTATAGAAAAAGTCACCTTTCAATTGGTCATTTTCAAGAGTCAAAGATGATTCATTATCCGAAAAATAGTCATTGAGCGTATCCGATTCTTTATCAGAATGACGCAGCTCTTCAATATATGCTTTTTCCGCACGTTTTTGTAAACCTTTCGGCAGTGAAATGACCAATTGGCTTTCACAACTTAATTGTGTATTTTTTTGGCTTTCGTCTTCTAATGGTAAAGTGCGGATATTTTTAATTTCAAACTTCAAACCTTGATTAATTTTATTAAGAATATCTGCATCAACCTGATATTGACTTTGTCTTAAGCTACGCTCAATTTGCTTTAAATATTCTTTTTTCAAAGAAGTTTGAATCTGATTTAAATTCTCAGGGTGTGTACAACTCCAATCCGAAACTACCTCAACTTTTTCTGTTTTTGATTTTGGCTCTGGCTTAGATTTACCACATCCAGTCAATATTACTGCTGCACTGAATGTAGTTATTACTAAAGCTTGTTTCATCACCGTATTCATTTATATTCCACGCAAATTTTTAAATTTATTAAGTACAAGAAAGGTATATATTTACCAGTTGTATTATCATCCCAATAATTAATATAAAATTCACCTAAAATTTTAAATAAAGTACTATTCATGCCAATAATCTTTTTTTAAATGCATAAAATAAATGCAAATTATTTAAATAATCAAAATAAAAAACGCCCTTTCGGGCGCTTTAATTAAAATACATATGGTCGAACAAAAATCAGGAAGAAAATCCCAAGCATGAGGAACCATTTTAAGAAGTAATACAACTTACGGTTTTTAGCTTTTAATGCTTTAGCTTTAATACGAATTTGATAGACATAACCAAAAGCTTTATTTAGGCCACCTGTTTGGTCACCTGTTTCATTCGGTGAACTTGCCGCAGTCATCACATTACGACCAAACCAATGGTTGAAACGCTCCATCCATTTTACTTTCATTGGACGTTCAACGTCTGCAAAGAAAATAATACGGTTTTGATCAGTCTTATTTTCAGCATAGTGAATATAAGTTTCATCAAACACAACACTTTGACCATCACGCCAAGAATATCTTTCGCCATCGACGTCAATAAAACAACGATCATCATTTGGTGTAATTAGACCTAAGTGATAACGCAATGAACCTGCATACGGATCACGGTGTCTTACCAAACGGCTGTCAGGTGCAAGTTCGGTAAACATTGCTGCTTTAATTGTCGGCAATGTTTTAAGAAGTGCTGTAGTTTTTGGGCAAAGCTCAGCAGCAGATGGATGACTCGATTCATACCATTTAAGGTAAAAACGCTTCCAACCTGTTTTAAAGAATGAGTTAAAACCTAAGTCATTATAGGTACTTGAAGCTTTAATCCCACCTTGGTCATATAAAGCTTTCGCTTCATCACGAATCATTTCCCAATTTTCATCCAGCACTTTTAAATCTTTAAAATGCTGTGTGTCGATATAAGGCTGATTCGGCACCTTTGAAAAGATGTACATTAAAAAGTTAATCGGTGCGAGCAAGGTTGAATGGTCAAAAAATTGACGATAAAACGAGTGACGCACTTTGCCGCGATGTTGGATATACAATGCTGATATCACAAAAATCGCTAATATGATCCACTTAATCATATTGCTACTCTTTCAAAAGATTAGGGGCAACTTCACCTTATATTTAAGGAGAGAGAAACCGGAAGTTTATTTAATTGGCGCAAATTTTAACAAAATTGACTTAGAAAAAGCGAATGTAAAAAAATTAAGTCAAATAATAGACAGCGCTGTTGTAATAAAAATTTTAAATATAGTGTATTTTTCCATAAATTTAAGGAAGTTAAAATTTATTACTATTATTACTGTTATTTACAGATGATCCCACTAACAATTGACATTTTTGACAAAAAATTAACTTTTAAAACTTATTCGTTTTTATATAAAAATTTGATAATTCCAATGCTTTATCAAGAAAAAGTTAAATTAAAACAAATGCCTTTCGTTATTAGCTATCTTTATGATTTCTTTTATGCATTTCATATAGATGAATTGAATAATAAATAAGATGACCCTTGCGTCACGGCTTGATACAACTTGTCAGGTTTTTTTTAGATATAGTTATCGTAAGATTAGCGAAGCATAAATGTGTACCTAAGATGTGCACACGCTTCATAACATCAACTTAGAAGTCCTCCAAAACTAAGGAGATCAGGCATGATCCACGCTGGCAATGCCATTACCGTCCAAATGCTTTCGGACGGAATTGCAGAATTCCGCTTTGACTTACAAGGTGAGTCGGTCAATAAATTTAACCGTGCAACAATTGAAGATTTCCAAGCTGCTATTGCTGCGGTAAAAGCAAATAATGATATTAAAGGCTTAGTTGTTACCTCGGGCAAATCGACATTTATTGTTGGGGCAGACATTACCGAATTTGGTGAAAACTTCGCACAAGGCGAAAAAGCGATTGTTGACTGGCTTATGCCTGTTCACGAAATCTTCAATAGCTTTGAAGATTTAGAGATTCCAAAAGTTGTTGCTATTAACGGTATGGCGTTAGGTGGCGGTTTTGAAATGTGTTTAGTTTGTGACTATCGTGTGATGTCAGAAGCTGCACAAGTGGGCTTACCGGAAATTAAACTTGGTATTTACCCAGGTTTCGGCGGTAGCGTACGTTTAAGCCGTCTGATCGGTATCGACAACGCGGTTGAATGGATGGCGATGGCTGCTCCTAAAAAACCGGCTGCTGCCCTAAAAGATGGTGCGGTAGATGCGGTTGTAGCTGCTGATAAATTACTTGAAGCTGCAACTGACTTAGTTAAGCAAGCAATTTCTGGTCGTTTAAACTGGAAAGCAAAACGTCAAGAAAAGCTTGAAGCTGTAAAATTGAACCCGCTTGAACAAATGATGGCGTTCAATACTGCAAAAGGTGCAGTGCTTGCTAAAGCAAACCCTGCTCAATACCCTGCTCCAAAATTATTACTTGATTCATTACAAGCGGGTGCAAGCCTTGCGCGTGACGAAGCATTAAAAGCTGAAGCTGAAGGTTTTGCAAAAGCTGCGATTACACCACAAGCTGGTGCATTGATTGGTTTATTCCTCAATGACCAAGTTGTTAAGAAAACTGCTAAAAAACATGAAAAAGGTGCACACCCTGTAAACCAAGCAGCTGTACTTGGCGCTGGTATCATGGGTGGTGGTATTGCTTACCAAGCGGCAAGCAAAGGTACACCAATTATCATGAAAGATATTGGTAACCCACAACTTGCTCTAGGTATGAAAGAAGCGAACAGCTTGTTAACTAAACAAGTTGAACGCAAGAAAATGAAACCTGCGCAAATGGGTGAAACGCTTGCACGTATCCGTCCTACTTTAAGCTACGATGAGTTTAAAGAAGTTGACATCGTGATCGAAGCAGTTACAGAAAATCCAAAAGTAAAAGAAATGGTACTTGCGGATACTGAGAAGAATGTTCGTGAAAATACGATTATTGCTTCTAATACTTCTACGATTTCAATCACGCGTTTAGCAAAAGCATTACAACGTCCTGAAAACTTCGTTGGTATGCACTTCTTCAACCCAGTTCACATGATGCCGCTTGTAGAAGTAATTCGTGGTGAAAAGACTTCTGAAGAAGCGATTGCAACTACTGTTGTTCTTGCTCAAAAAATGGGTAAAACACCAATCGTTGTAAACGACTGCCCAGGGTTCTTGGTTAACCGTGTATTGTTCCCTTACTTTGGTGCGTTTGACCTTCTTGTAAAAGACGGCGCAGACTTCCAGCAAGTTGACAATGTAATGTCGAAATTTGGCTGGCCAATGGGTCCTGCTTACCTTATCGACGTTGTAGGTATCGACACAGGTGTACATGGTGCAGAAGTCATGGCTGAAGGTTTCCCAGACCGTATGAAGCCAGACTACAAAGGTTCAATCCAAGCAATGTACGAAGCTAAACGTCTTGGTCAAAAGAATGACGTTGGTTTCTACAAATACGAACTCGATAAGAAAGGCAAAAAAGCAAAAACTGTTGATCCAACAGCATATGAAATCATTGCTCCTTTCGTAACGGGTGAGAAACGCGAGTTTGATAACCAAGAAATCATTGACCGCATGATGCTTGCTTTCTGTAACGAAACAGTTCGTTGCTTAGAAGACAACATCGTTGCAACTGCTGCTGAAGCAGACATGGCAATGATTATGGGTGTAGGTTTCCCTCCATTCCGTGGTGGTCCATGTCGTTATATCGACCAGACTGGTGTTGCTGAATACGTTGCACTTTGCGACAAATATGCACACTTAGGTAAGGCTTATGAAGCGCCACAAATGTTGCGCGACATGGCTGCTAACAACAAAAAATTCTACGGTTAAGGAGCAACGTGAATGGCTACTTTAAATCCACGTGACGTTGTCATCGTTGATGGCGTACGTTCTGCAATGGGTAAAACCAAAAACGGTATGTTCCGTAATGTACGTGCTGACAGCTTATCTGCTGAATTGGTTCGTGCACTCGTTGCTCGTAACCAGTTTGATGTAAACGAAGTTGAAGACCTAATCTGGGGCTGTGTAAACCAGACTCTAGAACAAGGTATGAATATTGGCCGTAACATCGGCTTATTGGCTGACTTACCAAAAACTGTAGCAGGTCAGACTGTAAACCGTCTTTGTGGTTCATCTATGCAAGCACTTCATACTGCTGCTGCACAGATCGCAACAAACCAAGGTGATATTTTCATTATTGGTGGTGTAGAGCACATGGGCCACGTAGGTATGATGCACGGCATCGACTTAAACCCAGAAGCATCTAAACACTATGCAAAAGCATCTAACATGATGGGCTTAACTGCTGAAATGTTAGGTCGCATGAATGGCATTAGCCGTGAAGAGCAAGACGCTTTTGGTGTTGAATCTCACCGCCGTGCTTGGGCTGCAACTCAAGAAGGTCGTTTCAAAAACGAAATCGTTGGTGTTGAAGGCCACGATGCAAATGGCTTTAAAATCCTTTGCGACATCGACGAAGTAATTCGTCCAGATGCAAACCTTGAAGCGTTCAAAGCATTACGTCCTGTATTTGACCCGAAAGGCGGTACTGTAACTGCGGCTACATCTTCAGCTTTATCTGATGGTGCTTCTGCAATGTTACTTATGTCTGCTGAACGCGCACAAGCGTTAGGTTTAAAACCACGCGCTGTAATTCGCTCTATGGCGGTTGCAGGTTGTGACGCAGCAATCATGGGTTACGGTCCAGTTCCAGCAACTCAAAAAGCGCTTAAACGTGCTGGTTTAACGATGGCTGATATTCAAACTATCGAGTTAAACGAAGCATTTGCTGCTCAAGGCTTATCAGTAATGAAAGGCTTAGGTATTTATGACAAGCAAGACATCATTAACTTAAATGGTGGTGCGATTGCTTTGGGTCACCCACTAGGCTGTTCTGGTGCGCGTATCACCACTACGTTGTTAAACGTAATGGAACAACAAGATACTCAAATCGGTCTTGCGACCATGTGTATCGGCCTTGGTCAAGGTATTGCAACAGTAATCGAACGTGTTTAATTAACACCAAGATAAAAAAATCCCCGCTCAATGCGGGGATTTTTATTTTAACGTCCTTTTAAACCATCTTGAATTTGCTGTTGTAATTTTATGAGGTCACTAAGGTTAACTTTCATCGTACCCTCACGATAAGCATCAACATTACTTCGATTAATATTCAAAGGTCTTAACATTTCAAAGATACCATTGGTTGGATCAGAAGACTGTATTCCACCCGCTACCGCTAAAATATATTCTTGTAGAAATGGCGAAAGCTGGGACAAATCGGGCTGAGCCATAACTGGCTGATAATCTACTGTCGTCATGCCTTCAGGGACTAAAGCATTTTGTATATCGTAATGCGTTTTATACTCATGATGTTGCAGAGCCTGACGCACTTTTTTATCTTCTTGGAAGGGTACAAATCCTACCTCTTCACGTAGCTCAGATTCAGCCATAACGCGAATTGTTGGTAAAGTCGCTACTTCCTCTGCTTGAACAGTCGGTAAACCCATAAAAGCAAATGCAGCAATGAAGGCTGATTGTTTTAGAAAGTTCATAACTTGCTCCAAAAATCAGTCACCCTATTTCAATTAAAAGATGATGATTAAATTAAAAGTATCTATAAATAGGCTACAACAAAGTCGAATTTGATTCAGTAAGGCTCAGATAAACGGTAAATATAATTAAATTTTTTAATGTAAAAGTATGGTTCTTCTATTTATTAAACTGCATCCTATAAAACACTCTATAACTTGAACAAAAGTGTTCAGATTATAGAGTGCGATTTAACTTATTGGTTTTATTTGCTGTCTAACATCTCTTTTAAAGAATTCACGACTTGCGGAAATGCCGTATAACCTTCACGACCTAAAAAATGCCCGCCATTAGGAACGGTAATGTACGGCGCATCAATTTCTTTTGCCAATTCAATAGTCAGTTTGGGCGGAACCAAATCATCATTATCAGATAAATACACCAGCTTTTTCTTTATGTCCTTAAAGTAGTTCGTATCGACTTTACTCTTCGTTATATAACTATTGAGAACAGAAGAATCTGAAATGAGACCAGAGAATCCAGATACTAAAATCATTCCTCCAATATTTTGATAATCATGCCTTTGCAAAAAGTACAGTAACGTAATCACCCCTAAACTGTGCGCAACAAAATAGGTATTTTCATCCACCTTAGGGATCTGTTGATCTAAAACTTTCTGCCATGCATCTACGTCTGGATTCTCAGAATCTGGAAATGGAATTAAAGTAACCGTTTTATTTTCATTTTCTATTTGATGTTTTAAATCTAGAAACCAATGATCATCGATAGAAGCAGAGTAACCGTGAAGCACAAATATTTGACGCATGTTCTTCTCCTGAAGTTCAAGTTTTTTGGCATTTGCAACAAATGACATTAATCCGAATAACACCAATAAAATGAGTTTTCTGATCATTGAACAAGTACCATTTTGAAAGATAAAAACATGCTAAACTATGACACCACTGTTAAGGTCAACCCCATTTTATGAACTTAGCTAAAGTTGCCGAGCTTACAAAAGTAAGTCCTCGTATGCTGCGTTATTACGAGAGCTTAGGGCTTATACAGCCTCTTCGAGCGAGTAATAACTATCGAAGTTATACGCAAAAAGATATTGAAAAATATTAAGAAAATTAAAATATTAAATGATGCAGGCATGCACCTAAAAGATATTCAGGTTTTGCTGCCTTGTTTTGATTTAGATGAACGCGTATTTACGTTGTGCTCAGTGGTTCAAGAAAAACTGCAAACTGAACTCATGCATGTGTCTGAGCAGTTAAACAAACTACAAACTTCTCAAAGTTTATTACAATCTTTTTTAACCAAAGGAAAAGTCGAGAGCACCAAATCATAATATTTGATGCTCATGCTCCGCTTATTCTTTTAAATCTCCTTCGAGCGAAGCCACATTTTTTTTCTTAATTTTTTCAATTTTTGCATTTAGTTTTAGAACATCTTGATAAAGCCCATTAAACTTTTTGACCTGAGCATTTTCATGAAAAAGAATCATCTGATCTTTCTTTTGCCATTCATAATTTTTTAGAAGCTTAAACATTTGTTCTGCTTTATCTAAAATTTGTAGCTCAATCATAAAAATTGCATGGTCTTGATCTGCTTTTTGCTGAGTTCCCAATTTCATTTCAAGAAGTTGCCTCATTTCTGCATCAACAGATAATTCTTGAACCTTTGCTAAGAAAGTTTTATGAATCTTTTCATATTCAGTTTGATACTGATCCGAAGCTGTACGAACATCAGCTAGCATCTTTTCGGTTTCTACAAATTTTTGTTTTTTATCAAGATCTAAACGGTCCACATTTAAAAAAGTGTCCCATTTTGCTGCTTTGAGTTCTCTTAAGTACGCATTCCGTGCATTAATATTTTGAATCCAATAACTTAAAAGAAATTCTGAAATTTGCTTATAGTGTCCTGCCAAACGCTTATCGTGAATATCAAGCTGGACGGGTTTAGACCAGTCTTGTGCTTGGTCATAAAGCTGATTCATTTTTTCAGTCATGACGACATCAAACATTTGACTACTGTCTTTGGCTTGCTGCTGTTTGATATGCTGATAGGTGAAAAAAATAATGCTTGTGATAACAATCAGACTTGCAATCGCAACCAAAACTCGGCGCATACACACCTCCTATTTCCCTTTTTATAGTTTTGCTCTTTATAGTTATAAAATAGAGCTTATTCTTCTTTATATGCCATTTATTTCACAATACGCAACACTGTATTCGCTACTCAAAGCTTTAAATCCTTATCCATCATCCCTATTATGATGGGTAATTAAAATTTATGAGATTCTCCCATGCGTGTAGATGTTTGGTCTGATGTAGTTTGCCCTTTTTGTTATATCGGCAAAAAACGCCTTGAGCATGTAGCTGCTGAAGCAGGTATTGATCTTGAAATTCACTGGCATAGTTTTGAATTAGATCCTGATGCGCCAGCAAAACATGACACTTCAAATACTGAGCGTCTAGCTAAAAAATATGGCCGTACCTATGAAGAGATGGAAGAAATGGAGCGCAATATTGCGGCCATGGCTGCTTCTGAAGGTATTGATTTCCAATGGCAAAAAGCCAACTCAGGCAATAGTTTTAATGCACACCGTATTATTCACCTTGCGCAAAGCAAAGGTTTAGGCAATGAAGCAAAAGAAGCTTTTTTTCATGCTTATATGACCGAAGGTCTCGCAATTGGCGAACGTGAAGTTGTAGAAGAAATTGCATCTCGTATTGGCCTTGATAATGCCGAAGTTGAGTATGTATTAGATACCAATGAACTATCTGACTTTGTCCGCCATGATGAAAAAATTGCACGTGAGCAGCTTAATGTAACTGGCGTGCCATTTTTTGTATTCGACCAAAGAATCGCTCTTGCTGGCGCTCAACCACGTGAAGTCTTTTTACAAGTTTTGGAAAAAGCACAACTCAAAGCAAATACTGAAGAAGTCGAGCAAGATGATGCGGCTGTTTGTACCGATGAAACTTGTGATGTTCCAAAGAAATAAATGAACACAATTAAAATGTGATCAAATCGTATGTTTTATCATCATTTTAGCAATAGAGCGTTCTAAAAAAAGAACTATCTAATTGCTAAAAATCAGTTTATTATTGCCGCTTAGAATATTCGCGCTGTAATGTTCTGTTTTTTATGTGTTTAATGATCGGAATTTGAAGTTTCCTTGATCTATCATCCCCCTTCACTGGGGGATTTTTTTTGGCTAAAAATAATCGCTAATAGCTTAAACTTTTTCATTTATTTCAAATATGTAAAAAAAGTTAAATTTACTTAACTTTTGTGTCTCCCTCTTGATTTTATTAGAAAAATCAACAAAAGTGGAAACAACAACAAAACATAAAGATAGATATGAAAACATTTCATGTAATGCCGTACCGGCAACTTTTTGCACTTTTAACGATTGGATTTGGTTCAGTATGCATCGCTCATGCAGAGACCGCCTCTTCTTCTACAAACCAACAAATAGGAAGTACATCATCTGGAGTACAAACTGAAGTCACCACAGACGAAAATCTCTTAGATCAAATTCCGCGTTGGGTAGACGCAACCCCAACCATTTTTCCAGAGCAGTCTAATGAGCCTATTGTTCCGCCTACCGAACAAACCGAAGATCAAACATGGGTTGATCGTAAGCAAAAGATAATTCGTAATTGGGCCGATCGTACTTCTGAAAAAATTGATAATTGGTTTGGTGAAGTTGATCCACAAAAACCTGCAACAGCAACCATTCGCGTCATGGTGGATAACTATTGGAATGAATATGACAACTTTGAAATTAAGCCCAGAATTCGCGGTAAGATTAAGCTCCCTACACTAGAAAAACGTTTAAGCGTGGTATTTGGTGATGACTCTTTAGATAATGAATTTAATAACAGCCCAGCTAATATTAACCAAAACCCAAATCAAGACTCTAATAAGAAGTTAGATGGTAAGCAAACTCGAGATGACAACAGCTCAATTGCTTTACGTTGGTCAAATTTCTCGAAAAAACTGCCTTTTGAAACCGATGCAGACTTAGGTATTCGTTCTGGAGACGATATTTATGTTCGTTTAAAAGCATCGAGAGATTGGCAACTTCGTAATGATTTTAAGTTTTATGCTGAACAAATTTATCGTTACGGCATAGACAGCGAAAACTACTTACGTACTAATCTTGAACTTACCCATGCTAGACCGAATCAACCGATTTTATCCAATCAGTTCAGCCTAACCTATGCCGATGATCAAGATGACGATCTAGCTTGGGAAAACCGAACATTCCGCGAGCACAGTTTCTTTGCAAACAACCGTTTTAACTATGGGATTTATACAAGTGGTTATTACAACGACAATGACTTGCGTTTAAACAGTTGGGGACCGTTTGTTTCATGGCGCCAACCCGTTTTACGTGAGTGGTTCTTTGTACAAGGCGATGTAAATTACTTTAATGACCACCGCGAAGATCGCAACCATTTTGTCAGCACCTTCTTGCGTTTAGAAGCACTTTTCTAAGCTAGCAAACATCACCTTGGAACCTTATCCAAGGTGATGAATAACAAAATACTTTTAAATAAAATTTTAAGCTTAGCCTTCTAAAGTACTGTTCTAATTTTTGTTTTTGATTCCTTATCTTTAAAAATGAATCAATTTTCTTCTCCATTTCAAAATAAATCGACAGTCTTCATTTGTATTTATAGTTTAGGTGTATTAGCTTTACTTCCACATACTCAATTTTTTTATAACTCTTTAAAACACCAACGGTCACGGCGTTATCCCTATTCTTCTACGAGTTTCACTAAAGTAAAAAGACAATCACTTTCACGCTCACCTTGTGAAGTAGAAGCAAACAATACTTTATCTGATGCTGGTTTAATTCAAGAGCTTATGGCTGTATTTGGAAATGATACGTTATGGAAACGTGCGACTCAGCCTGAACAAACTTATAAAGCCTTTGGTAAGAAAAAGAAGAAGACCTCATCGGCACAAATTTCGGCTACTAATCCATTGAGTGCAAGCTGGGCCACCATTTCAACTTGGATGCCTTTTGAAAATGACCTTGATTTAGGCTCTAACTCTGAGAGTGATGTGTATGTCCAGTTTCTGGCTAAAAAGAAATGGAATTTGAGACATAACATTAGCTTTGATACAGAGCAGATATTTCGCTACGGATCTACTAGCCGAAATTACACTGAAACCACGCTAAACCTAACGCAAAAAATGCAAGATAACACATTATTTTCTAATAAATTTAATGTAAACAAGAGCGAAAATGAAGATTACAACTGGGGCAATTGGACTTTTCAACAATTTGAGTTTGTAAAAGATAATAGCCTGACTTACGGTATTTATAGCGGTGGCGTATATACCAAAAATGATATTCGACTAAATAGCTGGGGCCCTTATATTTCATGGCGCCAACCGATATGGAGAGATTGGATTTTTATGCAAAATGATCTTAATTTTTTTAACCATATTGATGATGATCCGAAACACCAACTCAGCGTTCAAATAAATCTAGAAGCTAATTTTTAATCATAAATTGCCAAATTGTGGATAACTCTTTCTTTATCCACAAAAAAAAAGCCCCTGATAGTCCAGAGGCTTTTTTTAAAGCTAAATTACTTGAGTAATAAACTATTAATACGTTTCACATAAGCTGCTGGGTCTTCTGGCAAACCACCTTCAGCAATCACAGCTTGATCGAAAATCACATTTGCCAAGTCATCAAACTGCTCTGAACCTTCAAGTTTTTTCACTAAAGGATGCTCAGGGTTAATTTCTAAAATCGGTTTGATTTCTGGCACTGCTTGTCCAGCTTGTTTTAGCATGCGAATAAGTTGCGGAGACAACTCCCCTTCACTTGTTACTAAACACGCTGGAGAATCAACTAGACGTGTAGTTACACGTACTTCTTTAGTTTTAGCCTTTAATGAGTCACTTAGTTTCTCAACAACAGGCTTAAACTGTTCAGCTGCTTGCTCAAGTGCTTTCTTCTCTTCAGCATCTTGCAAATCGCCTAAATCAACCGCGCCTTTAGACACATTCTTTAATGGCGTACCGTCAAACTCTTGAACAAAATTCATTGCCCATTCGTCAACACGCTCTGCCATTAATAACACTTCAATGCCTTTTTTCTTAAACAACTCAAGCTGCGGCGAGTTTTTCGCTGCTGCTAGACTGTCAGCAGTCACATAATAGATGGCTTTTTGGCCCTCTTTCATACGTGCCTTATAGTCAGCAAAAGAAGTCGTTACTTCATCATTTGTTGAAGTCGCATAACGTAATAATTTTAAAATACGTTCACGGTTACCAAAGTCTTCGCCCAAGCCTTCTTTAAGTACTGAACCAAACTCACTGTAGAAGGTCTTGAATTTTTCTTGGTCTTTTTCATCTTCCGATTTAGCCAAACCATCAAGTACAGTTAATACACGGCGTGCATTACCTTCACGAATCGTTTTGACATCACGGCTTTCTTGCAACAACTCACGGCTAACATTAAGCGGTAAATCAGCACTATCCACTACACCTTGGACAAAGCGCAAATAGTTTGGAATTAAGTTATCTGCATCGTCCATAATAAAGACGCGTTTTACATATAGCTTAATTCCCGCTTTTGCTTCACGAGTAAAAATGTCATGTGGTGCTTTACTTGGAATATAGAGTAATTGGGTATATTCCGTACTACCTTCAACACGGTTATGTGCCCAAGCCAATGGTGCTTCAAAGTCATGAGTTAAGTTTTTATAGAACTCAATATATTGCTCTTCAGTCACTTCGCTTTTATTACGTGTCCATAAAGCACTTGCCGAGTTAATCGCTTCCCACTCGTCAGTTTTGACCATTTGGCCGCCTTTAGGCTCTTCACCTTCAGCAACCTCTTCTTCTTGCCAAACTTCTTTTTGCATTTCAATTGGCAAGCTAATGTGGTCAGAGTATTTATTAACAATTTGCTTAACTTTATAAGATTCTAAATAATCAAGTGCATCATCACGTAAATGAAGAATAATGTCAGTACCACGTGAGGCCTTATCAATTTGCTGAACTTCAAACTCGCCTGTGCCACCACTAATCCAGCGCACCCCTTCAGATGCCTCTAGACCCGCACGGCGTGATTCAACCGTAATCTTGTCTGCAACAATAAAACCTGAATAAAAACCAACACCAAATTGACCAATCAATTGAGCATCTGCTTTTTGATCACCAGTCAATTTTGACATGAAATCTTTAGTGCCTGACTTAGCAATTGTACCTAAGTTATCAATTGCTTCTTGTTGGCTTAAACCAATACCGTTATCAGAAATCGTTAAGGTTTTATCTTCTTTATTTAAGCTGATTCGTACATGTAAGTCTGGATCATTTTCATAATATTCAGGATGATTAATTCCTTCAAAACGTAACTTATCACATGCATCTGATGCATTAGAGATAAGTTCACGTAAGAAAATCTCAGGGTTAGAATAGAGAGAATGCGTCACTAAATGTAAAAGCTGGGCAACTTCTGCTTGGAAACTATAATTTTGTGATGCTTGTTCACTCATAAATCACTCCTTAAATTTTGAAGCTGTTTGTTCTCGAATGCTTTATGAATGGAGTACTTCTAGAATTTTTCAATCCTGAATATTAAAAATTTTTACTCTAATTAAAATGGGCCGTGGCTTAACACCCTATCTTGCAATATCGTATCTAACTGCTTTTGACGTTGTTGGTAAGCTTTGCTAATACAACTGACATTGGCAGCACAAGCATTTCTTTTTTTCAGCCATTGCTGCTGAGTATCTTTCTGGTTATCTCGCCCACCCATAGGTAAAGCATGCAGAACGATTTGATACGTCGTTGCCATTTTTACATCTGCATCATTTAAAGAACGGTTTTTACAAATACTTTTTTCCGTTTTCGTTTTTGCAGCATCGCACGAAAAACTTGCAGCTTGTAAATTTTGAGTAAAAGCAATACCGCTCAAAAGTGCTAAACAAATCGCTAATTTGTTATTCATGTTTTTATTCCCATGCTTGTAATGAATAGAAATTAGTTTAGAAAAAAACTTGCAGAAAATATGTGTAAAACTGTCTGTTTTATGCTTTTTTTAGTGCAAATAAAATCCATAAAAAAACCTCACATAAAATATATGTGAGGTGCCTGAGTCTAGGTTTATTATTATATTTTTCTATTTATTATTATGCTTAAAATTTATAGCTATAACCCAAAGTATAAACAAACGGATTAATATCTAGATCAAATTTAGCACCATTTGTTAAGGTAACTTCTGGGCTTAAATCAGCATAACGTACATCTACAAATACACCCCAGTTTTTAGCATCAGCAGGTTGGAAATTAAAACCAACTTGTCCTGCCACACCAAAGTCTTCTTTTACTTTGTCAGCAACACCTTGCTCGTCCCAAGGAATAAATGCTGTAGCACCAATACCAATATACGGAGTGAAACGTGTAGAGTTTTTAAAATGATATTTTGCTGTAATTGTTGGTGGTAACTGTTTAATACGCGCTACATTTTTACCATCTAGCAATACATCATGATTAACCGGTGCTGCTAATAATAATTCTGCCGAAAATGGAGACTGACCAAAAAAGTATTCTACCGATGGTGTAAATGCATATTCATGATCTGCTTTTACTACACCTAAAGCCGTTGTTGTATCTTCTGATGGAGCAATAACACTACCACCAAATTTCACTTGCCAGTTACCAGCAAAAGTAAAAGAAGACATCCCCATTAATGCAATAACCAAAGCTTTTTTGAACACTTTAATATCTCCAACCTTATTTATATTTATAATAAACATTTATTTTAAAACCATGCAATACTCATTATAAAATTATTTTATAGTTTATTTTTAAACTACTGTTTTAAATAAAATTATATATTATCCAACTATTTTAATAGGTTTTTATTCCAACCTTATTAATCAAGATTATTTTATATTACCAACCATTTTAATATACTTTTAAATTCCGAGTGTTTTAATATAATTTATTTTGAATACATGTTTTATTTAGACAATAAAAAACCTTCTTAATTTAAATCTAAAGATCGTTATTAAGAAGGTTTACACTTTAATATTTTATAAAAACTTTATAAAACCATTGCAGCAATCCAGCCAAAAATTAATAGCGGAATATTAAAGTGAATAAAGGTAGGTACGACTGTATCCCAAATATGATCGTGTTGCCCATCTACTCCTAAACCAGCTGTTGGCCCTAAGGTTGAATCAGAGGCTGGCGATCCAGCATCACCTAATGCTGCTGCTGTACCAATAAGTGCAATCGTTGCTAATGGTGAGAAACCAAACTGCACGCATAAAGGCACGTAAATAACAGCTAATACAGGAACACTTGAGAAAGATGAACCAATACCAATTGTCACAAATAAGCCAATACAAAGCATTAAGAATGCTGCAAGTGCACGGTTATCTCCAATAATCTCGACTACACCATTTACTAACTGATTAATATCACCAGTATGAGTCATTACTGAAGCGAAACCGGCAGCAGAAATCATGATAAAGCCCACTAAAGCCATCATTCGCATGCCTTGTACAAAAACATCATCTGCATCTTGCCATTTAAAAATTCCGGCAGTAGATAGAACAGCAAAACCGACTAAACCACCCAAAATCATCGAACCTGAATACAGCTGCGCAGCAAGTGTCAAGCCAATCGCGAGTAGTGCCATCAAGATCGTTTTCTTTGCAATAACTGGTGCTTGCTCTGCTTCATGCTTTAACTCTTCAGCATCTGCTTTTAAGTCGGCTGTTTCAACTTGAGTAGTTGCACGAATAGGTTTATCTAAATCAATCGTGGTCACAGGTGTAATCGCACGATCAGCATAAATTCTTGGTTTACGGTAGCTAATAAATACAGCAACCAAAGTGCCTAACACCATACCTAAAACAGGAATGGCCATGCCAATTGGCATCATTGCCCGATCAACATGCAAGCCATACGCTGCCCCAATTTTGTTGATATTTCCCATCAGAATCTGTTCAAGGAAAATTGCACCAAATCCAACCGGAAGAAAAATATAAGTACCAACCAAACCTAACGTAAGTACACAGGCTGCGGCGCGGCGGTCTAATTTTAAATGGTTCATTACCCGTAACAGTGGCGGAACCAGTACAGGAATAAAGGCAATATGAACTGGAATAAGGTTTTGAGAGAAAATAGCAGAAATTAATAAAATACCTAAGAGGAGATATTTCACTTTAGTCTGACGGCTTTTCCCGGCTTCCATTCCCAATAAACCAATCAGCTTATGGGCAAGTAAATCAGGCAATCCAGATTTTGAAAGTGCCAGAGCAAATGCCCCTAACACTGCATAGGCAAGTGCAACTTCAGCACCGTCACCAAGACCAGCGTTAAAAGCTTCAACGGTTTGAGAAAGGCTTAAACCTGCTACGAGGCCGCCCACAATGGCAGAAACCACTAAAGTCAGTACGACAGAAACGCGCGCCAGTGATAATAAGAACATCACTGCAATCGCAATAACGACAGCATTCATGAATAAGTTCAGAGCAAAACAAAAGGCGATATTCTAGCAGATTCATATCTATGAAGCCGAAAATATCGCCGAATTAACAGTTTTATGCAGTTATTTCACTGTTACGCTTGAGCTTTAATAAACTCACGAATATGAGTTGCTATTTTCTCTGGCTCACTCAGAATGGCCCAGTGATTTGCATTAAGCTCTACATATTCAAATTTTTCAACCCATTTTGGCATGGCCTCAGTGATGTATTCTGGGCTTACAAAAGTATCATATTTTAAAATAACAGCTTTTACTGGGCACTGCGCATAACGTTGACGTGGGTCAGTTAAGCGGGGAATAAAATTGGCACGATATAAATTAATGCCATATTTACCATCAGCATTAATATTATTATTTAAAGGTAAATTACTTTTCCTTTCTAGCTGAGTAAGAACTTTACCCCATTTTTCTGGGCTAAATAGAGACCATACTATGGGTGCTAATAACGGAAGATGGAATGCCCCGATATACCAAGATTTGGTTAATATTTTTAAGATTTGAGCTGGTGAAGATTTAAATTTATCACGTAAAAATAAAGCGGCATGATCAAGACATGGTCCAGAAATGGTGGTGTATGATAATAAACGACCTTTGAGCTTAGGCTCAGTGACTGATTCCCAAGACTGAATTGATCCCCAATCATGTGCAGCCATATGGAATTGACGATTTGGTAATAACTCATCAACAACTTCTTGGAGATCTAGAGATAAACGCTCTAAACGATAATCACGTATACGTTTTGGTATAGATGACAAACCAGCTCCACGCACATCGTAAGTAACAATATAGAAGTCATTGATCAAATGCTCAATGATTGATTCCCATACTTCTTGATTGTCAGGATAACCATGTACTAAAACCAACGGTGTATTTTTTTCGTCACCCCATGTTTTAGCACAAAGCGTTTGTTGATCACTTGTTGTTACTGTATGAACTTTTGGCTGCATAATCATTTCCTATCTTGTTTTTCAATCGATCATGTCGTTAGTCGGATAGAGCATTGCCATCAATATAAAAAAGATGATACTTATCTAGTATGAATACTGTTGCAATAAAAAAAATTGACTATTATGGCTATTTTAAGAAGACTTCAGAACAATCCTACGATTTCAAAATTTCTATTTAATCACTATCCCCCTTATCGTGGCGCAGGGATTTATATTGAAATCATGAATTTAGAACTTTGCCATGTGCGTGTAAAAATGCCGCTGACTTGGAAAAACCAAAATTTAGTCGGTACACATTTTGGTGGAAGCCTTTATTCAATGGTTGACCCATTTTATATGATGATTCTTATGCATCATCTCGGATCAAAATATATTGTTTGGGACAAAGCTGCCGAAATCAATTTTCTTTCTCCAGGACGCAGTACTGTACATGCAGATATTCGAGTTGATTTAGCTGAAATAGAACAAATTCGTGAACTTGCCGAGAACTATGAACCTGTTTTAAGAACTTATCATCTAAACATTTTTGATGAATCTGGAGTAAGAATTGCAGAGGTTCAGAAAACGCTTTATATCAGACGTAAAAAGGCGAAACCTTTCCCTCAATAAAAAATAAGCGCTGAAAGCGCTTATTTTTTATTTGTTAATTTTTATCTTTTCTCTTCAATCGCAGCGCCAGCACCACCACCGATCGCACCACCAATTGCAGCACCAGAGTCACCACCAATCAGTGCTTTACCTACGACTGAACCGATACCAGCACCAATCGCACTCTTAGTCGTTGTCTGTTTACTGCCGCCTTGGGTATTAGAACCTACGCCTGCACCTACCGCTGCGCCTAAGCCTGCACCAATACCTCCACCTACATGGTTACCTAAACCACCACCAAGTGCTCCACCTGCTGCTGCTGCACCAATACGTTGGTCAGATGGGCTCATATTTTGGCAGCCTGTGAACATAAGTGTAGACAACATTAAAGCAGAAACTAATCCAATTGTTTTTTTCATGACCGTTCTCACAATGATCTGTTCTAGAGAAAAGAATAATCCCCTTTTATGAGGAATTTGATCAGATTGTGTTATCCGTCTGTCCTAATCGATTGATATTTTGTAAAGCTCTACCTTTTATATTTATTAAGCAAAATTTTAATTATAAAAAAGAAGTCTTTAATCACATAAAGACTTCTATAGTTTAACAATTATTAAGGATACTTTTAGTACTTCCCTTTCTTCTCTTCATAGGCTGCACCAGCACTACCACCCAATGCTCCACCTGTAGCAGCACCAGCGTCACCACCAATAATTGCTCCACCTAATACAGCGCCGACACCAGCACCAATTGCACTATTACGTACGGTTTTACTGCTAGACCCTTTTGCATTAGCCGCAACACCTGCACCCAGTGCCGCTCCTAGGCCTGCACCTATATTACCGCCCACGTGTTTTCCTACCGCACCACCTGCGCCACCACCAATAGCAGCTGAACCAATACGTTGACTTTCTGGGCTTGCATTCTGACAACCAACAAACAAAGTTGTAGACATCAGGCCAACACTAACAATCATCATCATTTTTTTCATTAGATTTACTCCAGTCTTCATAAGCAGGTAGCCTAGTGTGTTTTTGTGGAGTATTTATCCCGCTTAAGTAATAAAATAATGGCTCTTTAATATGTTTATGTAATTACAATTAAAAATTGTTATAAATAAATATAAATAAAAAAGGCACCCTAAGGTGCCTTTTTTAGTGCCAGTCTAAACTTAGAATTGTTCAGAGTTTAATGCTTGGCTAAATGCTTGGTCTACTTCGCTGAAGTCATTATGAAGCTCATGCTCTGCAGCTTCTGCTTCTTGACGACGACGCTCTAAGTGGTACGCAAGACCAGTACCTGCTGGAATCAAACGACCTACTACAACGTTTTCTTTCAAGCCACGTAAATCATCTTCTTTACCTGTTACAGCCGCTTCAGTTAACACACGAGTTGTTTCCTGGAACGATGCAGCAGAGATGAACGAGTCAGTAGAAAGCGATGCTTTCGTAATACCCATCAATTGACGTTCAAACTTCGCAGGGAACTTGTTCTGAGCCAAGACAGCTTGGTTCTCTTGAACAACGCGGATGTAATCCACTTGCTCGCCTTTAATGAAGCTTGTATCACCGCCATCAGTGATATCAACTTTACGCAACATTTGACGTACGATAACTTCAATGTGCTTATCGTTGATTTTTACACCTTGGAGACGGTAAACGTCTTGAACTTCGTTCACGATGTAGTTAGTTAATGCAACTTCACCTTTCAAGCGCAAGATGTCATGTGGGTTTTGTGGACCATCAGAAATAGTCTCACCACGGTTCACATGCTCGCCTTCGAATACGTTGATTTGACGCCATTTTGGAATCAATTCTTCGTAAATCTCAGAACCATCATCAGGAGTAATTACCAAACGGTTTTTACCCTTAGTCTCTTTACCGAAGCTTACAACACCTGATACTTCAGCAAGAATTGCATGCTCTTTTGGCTTACGCGCTTCGAACAAGTCAGCTACACGCGGAAGACCACCGGTAATATCACGAGTACGTGATGTTTCTTGTGGTACACGACCAATAACGTCACCCACACCAATCGTTTCGCCGTCACGGACAGTTACGATTGTATTTTGTGGCAAGAAGTAGAACTGTTCGCCGCCATCTGTTGTATCCAACACGATTGCAGGACGTAAATCCTTACCAGAAGCAGGACGAGCTGTTACAGGCAAGATTTCAACAGTAGTCATACCAGTTGCATCATCAGTTTTCGATGTTGCAGTTACGCCATCAGCGATTTGGCTGAAGCGCGCTTTACCAGCAACTTCTGTTACCAATGGATGTGTATGCGGATCCCAAGTCGCTACGATACCGCCAGCTTCTACAGCTTCACCATCTTTCAACAAGATGCTTGCACCGTAAGGAAGTTTATAACGCTCGCGCTCACGACCTAAATCATCGGCAATACCAATTTCACCTGAACGTGAAACTGAAACCAAGTGGCCTTTTGCATGTTGTACAGTTTTCACGTTATGGAAACGTACAGTACCTTTATTACGTACTTGAACACTGTTCGCAGCAGAAGTTCGGCTCGCAGCACCACCAACGTGGAACGTACGCATCGTTAACTGTGTACCTGGCTCACCGATTGACTGTGCAGCCATTACACCGACTGATTCACCTGGGTTCACCAAGTGACCACGTGCAAGGTCACGACCATAACAACGAGCACATACACCGAATGTTGATTCACATGCGATTACAGAGCGTACTTTAACTTCATCGACACCAGCTTCTTCAAGCTGAGCTGCGATTTTCTCGTCAATTAACGTACCACGAGGTAATACAACTTCATCATCAGATGCACGACGTACATCTTCAGCAGTTACACGACCCAATACGCGGTCACGTAATGGCTCGATGACATCACCACCCTGAATGAATGGAGTCATTACTAAACCACCCGCTGTACCACAGTCAGGTTCAGTAATTACCAAGTCTTGCGCTACGTCTACAAGACGACGAGTCAAGTAACCCGAGTTCGCAGTTTTCAATGCTGTATCGGCCAAACCTTTACGCGCACCGTGTGTTGAAATAAAGTACTGAAGTACTGTTAAACCTTCACGGAAGTTCGCTTTAATCGGAGTCTCAATAATCGAGCCATCCGGTTTTGCCATCAAACCACGCATACCAGCAAGCTGACGAATCTGCGCCGCACTACCACGGGCACCCGAGTCAGACATCATATAGATGCTGTTGAATGATTTTTGTTTCTCGTCTTCACCTTGTTTGTTTTTAACAAGTGTATAAGACAAGTTATCCATCATTGCTTTAGCAACTTGGTCGTTTGTACGCGCCCAGATATCGACAACTTTGTTATAACGCTCACCAGCAGTTACGAAACCTTGTTCGAACTGTTGTTCGATTTCACGAACTTCTGTTTCTGCTTTATCAATAATTGTGTGCTTAGTAGGTGGAATGAGCATGTCTTCCATACCTACAGATACACCTGAACGAGTCGCTTGACGGAAGCCCAAGTACATTAATTGGTCAGCAAAGATAACTGTATCTTTCAAACCAAGTTTACGGTAGCAAGAGTTGATCAATTTAGAGATGTTCTTTTTAGTCATCTCAAGGTTGATCATGTCAAAGCTTAAGCCTTGTGGAACAATTTCCCAAAGCAAACAACGACCAGGTGTTGTATCAACAATAATAGTTTGGTGTTCACGTTCACCATTTTCATTGATAACAGTTTGGTGTACACGTACTTTAACACGCGCATGGATAGCAACCTGTCCAGTAGCAAGTGCACGGTTTACCTCATGAGTATCCGCAAACACCATGCCTTCACCTTTGGCATTTACAGCATCACGTGTGATGTAGTAAAGACCCAAGACAACGTCCTGAGAAGGAACGATGATTGGCTCACCGTTTGCTGGTGACAAGATGTTGTTTGTTGACATCATCAATGCACGAGCTTCTAACTGTGCTTCAAGTGTCAATGGAACGTGTACCGCCATTTGGTCACCATCGAAGTCGGCGTTAAACGCAGCACAAACGAGTGGGTGAAGACGGATTGCCTTACCTTCAATAAGAATAGGTTCAAATGCTTGAAGACCTAAACGGTGAAGTGTTGGCGCACGGTTCAACATTACTGGGTGTTGACGAATTACAGAAGCAAGAACGTCCCAAACTTCCGGAGTCTCACGCTCAACCATTTTCTTCGCAGCTTTAATGGTAGTCGCCTGACCTGAAGCTTGTAGTTTCGCGAAAATGAATGGCTTGAATAATTCAAGTGCCATTTTCTTCGGAAGACCACATTGGTGAAGACGTAAAGTAGGACCTACAGTAATTACCGAACGACCAGAATAGTCAACACGCTTACCTAATAAGTTCTGACGGAAACGACCTTGTTTACCTTTGATCATATCTGCCAAAGATTTTAATGGACGCTTGTTAGAACCAGTAATTGCACGACCACGACGTCCGTTATCAAGCAATGCATCTACAGACTCTTGTAACATACGTTTTTCGTTACGTACGATGATATCTGGAGCAGCAAGGTCAAGAAGACGCTTCAAACGGTTGTTACGGTTAATGACACGACGGTATAAATCGTTCAAGTCAGAAGTCGCGAAACGACCACCTTCAAGTGGAACTAATGGACGTAAATCAGGTGGAAGTACCGGAAGTACATTCATCACCATCCATTCTGGCTTGTTGTTTGAATCTTTGAATGCTTCCATCAATTTCAAGCGCTTAGATGCTTTTTTCAACTTCGTTTCAGAAGTTGTTTGAGGAATTTCTTCACGTAAACGTGCGATTTCAGCTTCAAGATCGATATCTTTCAACAAGTCCTGAACCGCTTCTGCACCCATTTTCGCAGTGAATTCATCACCGTGTTCTTCAAGTGCATTGAAGTATTCTTCGTCTGTTAAAAGTTGATACTTTTCAAACGGAGTCATACCTGGGTCAGTTACAACGTATGATTCGAAATACAATACACGTTCGATATCACGAAGTGTCATATCTAATAATAAACCGATACGGCTCGGTAACGATTTTAAGAACCAGATATGTGCAACTGGAGAAGCAAGTTCAATGTGACCCATACGTTCACGACGAACTTTCGCTGTAGTTACTTCAACGCCACATTTTTCACAAATGACGCCTTTGTATTTCATACGCTTGTATTTACCACACAAGCATTCGTAATCTTTTACTGGACCAAAAATTTTGGCACAGAACAAACCGTCACGTTCTGGTTTAAAAGTACGGTAGTTAATTGTCTCAGGTTTTTTAACTTCACCATGAGACCATGACTTAATCATTTCTGGTGACGCAAGACCAATACGGATACGGTCAAACTCAATTGGTGCATGACCATCTGAGTCCGTTTTCTTACGCATGATATCGAGCAAGTCTTTCAATTTTTTTCTCCGTGTGTCGGGAAGCAACGCTTACCCGACTGGGTCACAAATATTGTTTTTACCTAAAAAATCGTGAGTCTTACGACTTAATCACCATTTTTCAGTTCAATGTTGATACCTAAAGAACGGATCTCTTTGGTCAATACGTTGAACGATTCAGGCATACCCGGATCCATATAATGGTTACCATCTACAATATTCTTATAGATGCGTGTACGACCTTCAACGTCATCCGACTTAACAGTTAACATCTCTTGGAGAGTATATGCTGCGCCGTAAGCTTCGAGTGCCCAGACCTCCATCTCACCGAAACGCTGACCACCGAATTGTGCTTTACCACCAAGCGGTTGCTGTGTAACAAGAGAGTAAGAACCAGTTGAACGCGCATGCATCTTGTCATCAACCAAGTGGTTCAATTTGAGCATGTACATGTAACCTACAGTTACAGGACGATCAAACTGTTCACCAGTACGGCCATCAAACAATACTGTTTGACCTGTACGAGAGATACCAGCTAACTCAAGCAAGTCTTTAATTTGACTTTCTTCAGCACCATCGAATACAGGAGTAGCCAAAGGTACACCAGCACGTAAGTTGCCTGAAAGTGCCAAGACTTCAGCATCAGTTAAGCTATCAAGATCTTCTTGCTCACCACCGACTTTGTTATAAATCTTGTCTAAGAATTCACGCAGTTCTAAAACTGTACGCTGTTCTTTCAACATTTTCTCGATTTTATCACCAAGCCCTTTAGCCGCCATACCTAAGTGAGTCTCAAGAATCTGACCCACGTTCATACGAGATGGTACGCCCAACGGGTTCAATACGATATCTACTGGTACACCGTTAGCATCGTGTGGCATGTCTTCAACAGGTAAGATGTTAGATACAACACCCTTGTTACCGTGACGACCAGCCATCTTATCACCAGGCTGAATACGACGTTTAACAGCTAAGTAAACTTTAACAACTTTCAATACGCCAGTTGTTAATTCATCACCTGTTGCAAGCTTACGTTTCTTCTCAGCGAATTTCTCGTCAATTTCTGCGCTCTTTTCTTTTAAGAACACTTGAATTTGAGTTAAACGCTCAGCGATTGCTTCATCTGCCGGTTGAATTTCAAGTAAATCAACAAGCTCTAAACCAGATAACACTTCTTCAACGAGTTTGTCACCACGTTTAGTTGAACCACCGCCATTAGACTCTTGGCCTTTAAGCAAACGAATTACACGCTCACGAGCTGCTTCTTCAAAGATCTTGTATTCTTCTTTCAAGTCTTTACGGTAAGCATCAAGTTGTGCTTTTTCGATCGCCAATGCACGGTCATCTTTCTCTAAGCCATCACGAGTGAAGACTTGAACATCGATAACTGTACCTTTTGTACCAGATGGAACACGTAAAGATGAATCTTTAACGTCAGCTGCTTTCTCACCAAAGATTGCACGAAGCAATTTTTCTTCAGGAGTTAACTGAGTTTCACCTTTAGGCGTTACTTTACCAACAAGAATGTCACCTGCTGTAACTTCAGCACCGATATAAACGATACCTGATTCATCAAGTTTAGAAAGTGCAGCTTCACCAACGTTAGGAATATCGGCAGTAATTTCTTCTGCACCTAACTTAGTATCACGCGCTACACAAGATAATTCTTGAATATGAATAGAAGTTAAACGGTCTTCTTGAAGTACGCGCTCAGATAATAAGATCGAGTCTTCATAGTTGTAACCATTCCAAGTCATGAACGCAACGCGCATGTTTTGACCAAGCGCAAGCTCACCCATATCTGTAGACGGACCGTCTGCCAAGATATCACCGCGAGCAACTTTGTCGCCCAAATTCACGATAATATTTTGGTTGATACAAGTGTTTTGGTTAGAACGCGTATATTTAATGAGGTTGTAGATATCTACACCCGCCTCACCAGCAATCATTTCATCTTCGTTTACACGAATAACGATACGAGAAGCATCTACGTATTCAATTGCACCACCACGGTTTGCGATCACACACACACCTGAGTCACGTGCAACGTTCGCTTCCATACCTGTACCTACAAGCGGTTTATCCGCACGTAGAGTAGGAACTGCCTGACGTTGCATGTTTGAACCCATAAGCGCACGGTTCGCGTCATCGTGTTCAAGGAATGGAATAAGTGATGCAGCAACAGATACAACTTGCTGAGCAGAAACGTCCATATGCGTCACTTTTTCAGGTGGCATACGTACGAATTCACCTTGATGACGAACAGAAACAAACTCTTCTGTTAGGTTGCCATCTTTATCTACTGCAGAATCGGCCTGTGCAATAACAGTACCTACTTCTTCAATCGCAGAAAGGTATTCAACTGCATCAGTTACTCGACCATCTACTACTTTACGGTAAGGTGTTTCCAAGAAACCGAAGTCATTTGCTTTTGCATATACAGAAAGCGAGTTGATCAAACCAATGTTTGGACCTTCCGGCGTTTCAATTGGACATACACGACCATAGTGAGTTTGATGTACGTCACGTACTTCAAAGCCCGCACGTTCACGTGTTAAACCACCAGGCCCAAGCGCTGATACACGACGCTTATGCGTAATCTCAGATAATGGGTTGTTTTGGTCCATGAACTGAGATAATTGGCTTGAACCAAAGAATTCTTTGATTGCAGCTGCAACTGGTTTAGCGTTAATTAGATCTTGTGGAGACAAGTTATCTGTTTCTGCTTGGCTTAAACGTTCTTTAACTGCACGTTCAACACGTACCAAACCAACACGGAATTGGTTTTCAGTCATTTCACCAACAGAACGTACACGACGGTTACCCAAGTGATCGATATCGTCGACTTCACCTTTACCGTTACGGATTTCAACTAATGTACGTAATACATCAATGATATCTTCGTGCGATAAAATACCTTCTACTTCACGTGACTTCTGGTCAGTACCAACTTCGTATGGACGACCCAAACGACGGTTGAACTTCATACGACCTACTGGAGATAAGTCATAACGCTCAGAAGAGAAGAATAAGTTATTGAATAAGTTTTCAGCAGCTTCTTTAGTTGGCGGTTCGCCTGGACGCATTACTTTATAAATTTCAACTAATGCTTCTTCACGACCAGCCGTTGTATCTGCACGTAAAGTGTCAGCAACAAACGAACCACGGTCAATATCGTTCGTAAACAAGATATTGAACTGTTTAACACCACCTTCTGCCAACTTCACCATAACTTCATGGCTTAACAAAGTATTCGCAGCAATTACTTCACCATCACGCAAAGTAATATTCTCAGCAGTGATACGCTCATATAAGTATTCATCAGGAACTGAAAGTTTTGTTAAACCAGCAGCTTCCATTTGACGTACGTGACGAGCATTAATACGCTTACCTTGCTCAACAATAACTTTACCGTCATTGTCAGCAATATCAAATTGAGCCATTTCCCCACGTAAACGTTCAGGTACTAGGTCAATCTGGTAACTGCCCATGTCAAGATACACAGGTACTTTTTCATAGAACAAATTCAAGATTTGTTCGTTGTTATAACCTAGTGCACGTAACACAACAGTAGCAAGTAATTTACGACGACGGTCAATACGTACGTAAACTAAGTCTTTCGCATCAAATTCGAAGTCTAACCATGAACCACGGTAAGGAATGATACGTGCTGAATACAACACTTTACCACTTGAGTGGGTTTTACCTTTATCGTGATCAAAGAAAACGCCTGGTGAACGATGTAATTGAGATACGATTACACGCTCAGTACCATTAATGACGAATGTACCGTTTTCAGTCATGAGTGGAATTTCACCCATATAGACTTCTTGTTCTCGTACGTCTTTAATTGATTTAGTTTCGCGATCTTTAATAATCAAACGAATTTTAACGCGCATTGGTGCCGCATAAGTCGAACCACGAAGAATACATTCGCGTACATCGAACTCAGGTTTACCAAGGCTATACTCAACAAATTCTAAAGCAGCATTGCCAGAATAACTTTCGATAGGAAAAACTGAACGAAATGCGGCTTGGAGACCGATATCTTCGCGGTTTTTTGGAGTTTTGCCATCTTGCAAGAATGTTCTGTACGAATCGACCTGGATCGAAAGTAAGTACGGTGCATCCATTACTTGGGGCAATTTACCAAAATTCTTACGGATCCGTTTCTTTTCGGTATATGAGTATGCCATCTGGAGTCCTCGGAAAGTAAACCAAGCCCGCCTGCAGAACGGGCTCAGAAGGAATTACGCAGGCCGATATGGCCACCACTGTTTACAAATGCTGCAATTTTTAGTGGTATAAAAACGCTTAACAATATTTTTAAAAAAGAAAAATATTGGTAAACATTTGAAATTACTTGTTTTATTTGAATTTTTCTAAAAAGCAAACAAAACTAACAAAAATCGAGCCGATTATTGTAACGCAAAAAGGCTGATGACCCAAGAGCCATCAGCCATTTTATGGAGCCGATTTAAAAACCGACTCCTTTTACAATTACTTAAGTGTAACTGTAGCACCAGCTTCTTCAAGTTTCTTCTTAAGTTCTTCGCCTTCTTCTTTAGAAACGCCTTCTTTAAGAACTTGAGGAGCACCTTCAACTAGGTCTTTAGCTTCTTTAAGACCAAGGCCAGTTGCTTCACGAACTGCTTTAATTACAGCTACTTTGTTAGCACCGAAAGAAGTCAACTCAACGTTGAATTCAGACTGTTCTTCAGCAGCAGCAGCAGCGCCACCAGCTGGAGCAGCAACAGCAACAGCTGCAGCTGAAACGTTGAATTTCTCTTCGAAAGCAGAAATTAATTCAACAAGTTCAAGAACAGTTTTTTCAGCAACTGCGTTTAAGATTTCTTCGTTAGTTAAAGCCATGAGAATAACTCCAAATGGATATTGAATGGTGTGTAGAATTGATTAAGCAGCTTCTGACTCGTTTTTCTCTTTGAGCGCTGTAATAAGGCGACCCAATTTCGAAATAGGAGCTTGAAGGACAGAGGCAAGCATAGTAAGAGCTTTCTCTTGGTTCGGAAGGTTTGCAATTACGCTAACGTCAGCACCTTGATAAACTTTGCCGTCAAATGCAGCAGCTTTTAACTCAAATGCTTTGTTAGTTTTAGCAAAATCTTCGAACAAACGTGCAGCTGCACCCATGTCATCTTCAGAAGTTGAAAAACCTAGAATTGTTGGACCAACAAGGTTGTCGTTCAAGATATTGAATTGAGTATCTTGAAGTGCGCGTTTAGCCAAAGTGTTACGTACAATACGTGTAGAAACACCTAACTTACGAGCTTCAACACGAAGTGTTGTTAATTGCTCTACGCTTAAGCCTTGGTAGTCAGCAACAACGGCTGCAAACGCCTTAGAAGCAACTTCACTTACTTCCGCAACGATCTGTTTTTTGTCTTCAATAAGAAGAGCCATTGTAAAACCTCCTAAGGTGATTTATGTACCCAATGGGCACACTCCCAATTCGTAAGCCTTTCGACTTACACGCGGAGGAGGAACAAATCACACCACCGCGTCTACGCAGGCTGGTTTATTAAGAAAAGTGCTATTCGAAAATGACATCTCTTCGCCTGAGGTCTTTGACGCTGATAAATTCTCATTTATCAATTCAAAGTCCGCCTGACGGGTAAGGGATAAAGCTTTGCTCCACCCAACCAAATAGAAAACATTTCTATTTAAGTTCTGTCCCCAATCAGGACTTTAAAATTCTTTACTAAGTCTAAACTTAGTTAGAAACGTTGTTTACATCAACTGTAAGACCAGGACCCATAGTTGAGCTCAAAGTGATCTTTTTGATGTATACACCTTTAGAAGTTGCAGGTTTTAACTTTTTCAAGTCAGCAACTAAGGTTTCAACGTTTTGACGGATAGCAGCAGCATCAAAGCCTAATTGACCGATCGCAGCATGGATAATACCCGCTTTGTCTACACGGTAACGAGCCTGACCAGATTTAGCGTTTTTAACAGCATTCGCTACGTCAGGAGTTACAGTACCAACTTTAGGGTTTGGCATTAAACCACGTGGACCAAGAATTGTACCGAGCTTACCAACAACACGCATAGCGTCAGGAGCAGCGATTACAACATCAAAGTCAAGGTTTCCACCTTGGATGCTTTCAGCAAGGTCATCAAAACCTACAACATCAGCACCAGCTTCTTTAGCAGCTTCTGCTTGCGCGCCTTGAGCAAATACAGCTACACGTACAGTTTTACCAGTACCTGCAGGTAATGTAGTTGCGCCACGAACAACCTGGTCAGATTTACGTGGGTCTACACCAAGATTTACAGCTACATCCAAAGATTCTTTGAACTTTGCAGCAGGTAGGCTGTTAAGAACTTGTACTGCTTCTTCCAAAGTGTAAACTTTGTTTGCTTCAATAGCAGCAGCAATGGCTTTTTGACGTTTAGTTAACTTTGCCATGTCTTATAGCTCCACTTCCAAGCCCATAGAACGTGCAGAACCAGCGATGGTACGAACACGTGCGTCTAAATCAGCACCAGTTAAATCCGGTTCTTTAGTAGTCGCAATTTCTTCTAACTGAGCACGAGTCAACTTACCAACTTTAGTTTTGTTTGGTACAGATGAACCCTTTTGAATACCAGCAGCTTTCTTAAGAAGAATAGAAGCTGGAGGAGTTTTCATGATGAATGTGAACGACTTGTCGTTGTACACAGTAATCACTACAGGAATTGGAAGACCTGGTTCAACTTTTTGTGTAGCAGCATTGAATTCTTTACAGAATGCCATGATGTTTACACCACGTTGACCTAATGCAGGACCAATTGGTGGAGATGGATTTGCTTTACCAGCTGGAACTTGCAGCTTGATATAGCCGTCAATCTTCTTAGCCATTTTAAAATACCTCTGGGTACAAACGCCGCTAGGCTCCCCAATCTTTACGCAACACTACTGTTACAACAACAATGCCCGATAAAATCGGGCGCTTTTCAACCAATTAAGATTAAATCGTTTTTTCGACTTGTCGAAACTCGAGTTCAACCTGAGTTGGTCGATTAAATACATTAATCGTCAACGTTAAACGTGACTTATCGTATTGAACTTCTTCCACCACACCTTTAAAGTCTGTGAATGGACCGTCAATAACAAGTAATTCTTCACCTGGCTCAAACATCGTTTTAGGACGTGGCGCTTCACCAGTATTACGTACACGCGCAAGAATCGCATCTGCTTCACGTTGAGTGATTGGTGCTGGTTTTTCAGGTGTACCACCGATAAAACCTAGAACCTTTGGACATTCTTTAACGATATGCCAAGTATCATCATTCATTTCCATTTCGACTAACACATAGCCAGGAAAGAATTTACGCTCAGATTTACGTTTCTTACCATCCTTCATTTCTACCACTTCTTCGGTAGGAACAAGGACATCACCAAAGCTATCGGCAACAGCGCTACGCTGGATTCGTTCTGTAAGTGAACGCATCACTTGTTTTTCATAGCCAGAGTAGGCATGAATAATGTACCAACGTTTCATAGCTCTTTTACCCGATAATCAACTTAATTAACCAACCCAAACCATAGTCAAAGCACCATAAAACCAATGATGCAACAACTACAACCAATAGAACCTGCCACGATGTAGTGACTGTTTCTTGTTTTGTTGGCCAAGTTACTCGACGCAATTCGACTCGTGCATCTTTTAGCAAGCGAACGAAGCCTTTACCTTGATGGGTGGCGTATAATAAACCTAAAGCCACAACGATACAAGCAAAAATTACCCCAACGCGCACCCAAACATTATTTGCAGGTGCCCAATACGCTGGCAAATGCTGATTCACCATGGTAGCTAAAAGCAACAATGCTATTGCTATCACCCATAGAACAATATCTAAAGGCGAACCAGAACGAACAACTTCAGCAGAATTATTTCTTTGAGGAATTGGCGCGTCGCTCAATGCGTCACGCGATTTATCATTCGACATTTTTGTACTCGTCGTAGAACTCGCGACTTATTATATGAACAACTAAGCCAGCATCAAGCTTTTTATTTCAAAATATGGCAGGTCAGGAGGGACTCGAACCCCCAACATTCGGTTTTGGAGACCGACGCTCTACCAATTGAACTACTGACCTATAATGCAAGTTGAGAGCCAAAGCCCTCAACCTGAGACGTAATCCGTCACTATAATATGCTTATGCAGTTACTTTCGCAACAACACCAGCACCTACAGTACGACCACCTTCACGGATCGCAAAACGTAGA